>DASZCB010000533.1:0-24760 GCA_035943575.1 Rhodanobacter sp.
GAACTTCGGGTTGCGCGAGCAGCAGCTCGAGGCGATGCATGCGCAGTTCGTACCGTTCACCGCGCAGACCCGCATGAGCGGCGTCGATTTCGGTACGCGGCAGATCCGCAAGGGTGCACTGGATGCCGTGGAGAAGCATCTGGAGGCGCAGAACAGCCATCTTCCGCCGTTGGTCAAGCGCATGGCCGAGGACATCGCGCGGCGCGGCGCTACCCCGCTGATCGTCACCGAAGGCCCCCGCGCACTAGGCGTGATCGAGCTGAAGGACATCGTCAAGGGCGGCATCAAGGAGCGCTTCGCCGAGATGCGCCGGATGGGCATCAAGACCATCATGATCACCGGCGACAATCCGCTCACCGCCGCGGCGATCGCCGCCGAGGCCGGTGTCGACGATTTCCTCGCCGAAGCCACGCCGGAAGCCAAGCTCAAGCTGATCCGCGACATCCAGGCCGAGAACCGGCTGGTGGCGATGTGCGGCGACGGCACCAACGATGCGCCGGCACTGGCCCAGGCCGACGTTGCGGTGGCGATGAACACCGGCACGCAGGCCGCGAAAGAGGCCGGCAACATGGTCGACCTCGACTCCAATCCGACCAAGCTCATCGAGGTGGTGGAGATCGGCAAGCAGATGCTGATCACCCGCGGCTCGCTGACCACGTTCTCGATTTCCAACGACATCGCGAAGTACTTCGCGATCATTCCGGCCGCGTTCGCGACCACCTATCCGGCGCTCAACGCGCTCAACGTGATGCATCTGGCGACGCCGCAGAGCGCGATCCTGTCGGCGGTGATCTTCAACGCGCTGATCATCATCTTCCTGATACCGCTGGCGCTGAAGGGTGTGAAGTACCGTGCACTCGGCGCTGGCGCGCTGCTGCGCCGCAACCTGCTGGTTTACGGCCTGGGCGGCATCGCGGTGCCGTTCCTCGGCATCAAGATCATCGACATGCTGCTGGTCCTGTGCGGGCTGGCGTGAGGAGTGAAGTCATGCAAACGCTGAAACTTTCGGTATCGATGCCCGACGAAACCCATCCCGACATGGAGCTGCGGTTGTCGGCCAAAGATTCGGACTGCGATGTGGTGATCGCGCTGCCGGTACGCTCGCGTAGCGAACCAATCATCGTAGCTACTACTGCAGCCACTCCCGATGACACGGCAAGCAGTGCCGACGATTATGTGCTCGGCGGTTACGCCGGCATCTGACACCACACGAGATATTTTCATTCATCACCAGATGCGGTTCGATGCGAACCGCCGTTCCAGGGGTTTCCTATGTTGTGCAAGAAAATGCTTTCCAGTGCAGTCCTGTTCGCGATGCTGCCGATCGGCCAGTTGATGGCCACCACTGCGGGATCAGGCAGTAATACAGCGGATCCGCAATCGGTCATATCGACACCGGCATCCACGCATGTCGCCAGCAACGATTGTTCGGCCGGATTCCTCAGCCGTCTGGCCGCCGCCTATCGCGAGGACGCACAACCGGCCGATCCGAACGCGCCTGCCGCCAAGCGCCGCGGCATGGATTCACCGTTCAGCTCGCCACCGTTCCCGTCGGCCGAGTGGCAGTTGGGCGGCGTGGAATTTCCGATCGGCGTGCCGAACGAGAACTCGCAGTATCCGCTGGAGAAGGCACTGTCGTGCACCAGCGTTGGCCACTGGATGCAGGACAACCGCATCGAGATGTACGGCTGGATCAATCCCTCGATGAACCTCAGCAGCTCGAATTTCACGAACTATCCGTTGTCCTACGCGACGCGGCCGAACCGGGTGGAATTCGACCAGGCGCTGTTCCGCATCCAGCGCGTTCCCGACACCGTGCAGACCGATCACATGGATTGGGGTTTCCATTTCGACGATCTGTACGGCTACGACTACCACTACACCACGATGAAGGGAGTGACCAGCGACCAGCTGCTCAACCATCCCGCGCCGAGCCAGCCGCTCAACGGCAAGATCTACGGCAACGATCCGATGATCGCGTATGTGGACCTGTACATCCCGTGGGTCGCGCAGGGCATGGTGATCACCGCGGGCCGTTATCTGTCGCTACCCGACATCGAGGCGCAGTTCTCGCCCAACAACTATCTGATGACGCACTCGATCCTCTACACGGTCGATGCCTATACGAACATGGGCATCATCACCACCACCAAGCTCAACGACCAGTGGACGCTGCAGCTCGGCGTGCACGGCGGCGACGATTCGGCGATCTGGGACAGCACCAGCCGGCTGAGCGCGCAGGCCTGCGTGCGTTGGGTGTCCAAGTCCAACAACGACATGCTGTATCCCTGCGTGGAGTCGTATAACAAATCCAAGCAGACCTACAACAACCTGCAGGAATTCGTGCTCACCTGGGGCCACCGTTTCAGCCCCAATGTGCACATGTTGACGGAGGCCTATCGCATTTACGTACGCGACCAGGCCCTGACTACCGATCCCTGGGAGTCACAGGCACCGACCGGAAAGCCCGGATACCCGCTTGGGCAGGCACCGAATTTCCCGCTGGGCAACAACCCCGCTTACGGCGTCGTCAACTATTTCAACATCGAACTCGACCCGAGCAACATGATTTCGATCCGGAACGAGTTCTATAAGGACGCGCAGGGCCAGCGCACCGGTTTCGCCACGCGCTATTCCAGCCACACGATCGGCATGACCCACTGGGTATCACCGGATCTGGAGATTCGGCCGGAATTCCGTTACGAGCGCGCCTATGATTTCCCGGCGTATGACGGCGGCAAGAAGAACTATCAGGTGACCGCGCTGCTCGACGCGATCCTGCACTACTGAGGTGATGGTTATGACCAAGCTCTTACGCAATGCCGTGATGCTGCTGTTGCTGATGACGGTGATCACCGGTGTGCTTTATCCGCTGGCCGCCACCGGACTGGCCCAGCTGATCTTTCCGCAGCAGGCCAACGGCAGCCTGGTCGTGAAGGACGGCAAGCCGGTCGGTTCCGTGCTGATCGGCCAGTCGTTCACCGATCCGAAGTACTTCTGGGACCGTCCATCGGCGACCACGCCGCAGGCGAACAACGGTGTCAATTCCAACGGATCCAACCTGGGGCCGACCAACCCGGCACTCAGCGACGCGGTGAAGCAGCGCATTGCCGCGCTGCGTGCGGCCGATCCGGGCAATACCGCGCCCGTGCCGGTGGATCTGGTCACCGCCTCGGCCAGCGGCCTCGATCCGGAGATCAGTCCGGCCGCGGCGCAATACCAGCTGACGCGCGTGGCGAAGGCACGTGGACTTGGCACCGCGCATTTACAGGCGTTGGTGAGTGAATACACCCACAGTCGTCAGCTCGGCCTGCTTGGCGAGCCACGGGTAAACGTGCTGCAGCTCAACCTCGCGCTGGATGCCGTGCAGGCACAAGGCATCGGATCGCGCTAACGTAATGCTACTTACCGGATCGCTTCACGCATGATCGAACATTGGGCATGACCGAACCATCCCGCGAAGCGCGCGCCGATGCCCTACTGAGTACCGGGCAGGATGAGCGTAGCCATCGACTGAAGATCTTTCTCGGCGCCGCGCCCGGTGTCGGCAAGACCTACGCGATGCTGTCGGCGGCGCGCGAGCTGAAGCGGCAGGGCGTGGACGTGGTGATCGGCGTGGTCGAGACCCACGGCCGCGCCGAGACCGCGGCGCTGCTGGAAGGCATGGAGGTGTTGCCGCGCCGACCAGTGCGTTACCACGACCGCGACTTCACCGAGTTCGATCTGGATGCGGCGCTGGCGCGTAAACCAGCGGTGCTGCTGGTCGACGAACTGGCGCATCGCAATCTGCCGGGTGGCCGCCACGAGCGGCGCTGGCAGGATATCGCCGAGCTGCTCGATGCCGGCATCGAGGTCTACAGCGCGCTCAATGTGCAGCACCTGGAAAGCCTCAACGACCAGGTGCGGCGCATTACCGGCATCACCGTGCGTGAGACCGTGCCGGATGCTTTCCTCGATCACGCACGCGACATCGTGCTGGTCGACCTGCCGCCGCGCGAGCTGATCGGTCGGCTGAAGCAGGGCAAGGTGTATGTGCCGGAGACGGCCGCCGCCGCGCTCGACGCGTTCTTCTCGCCGACCAACCTGGCCGCGTTGCGCGAGCTGGCGCTGGATACCATCGCAGGCCACGTCGACAACGACCTGCGCGAGCACATGCTGGCGCGCGGCAGCGCGATGACGGTGCGTCGCCGCGTGCTGGCGGCGATCGACGGCCACGGCCAGAGCGAGTACCTGGTGCGCGTAGCGAGGCGCATCGCCGAGCGTCGCGGTGCGCCGTGGAGCGTTGCCTACGTCGATACCGGCGCCAGGCTGGATCCTGCACGACGCGAGCAGCTGGATGCGGCGATGCGGCTGACGCGCCGACTTGGCGGCGAGGCGATCATCCTGCGCGGTCACGCGATCGCGGATGAACTGCTGGCGCATGCCGATCGCGAAGGCGTGGGTCAGATCATCCTCGGCCGTACCCGCGAGCGGGTGGTGGCGCGCATGTTGGGCCGTTCGCTGACCCAGTTGCTGCTGCGCCGCGGTGCGCATCTGGAATTGACCATCATCGCCACGCCGAGCGAGCGGGCGAAAGCGCGCCGCCGGTTGCGTCTGCCGTCCGCGCGCGGTTCGCGTAGCGAATACATCTACGCCACGCTTACCACGCTGGTCGCGTTCGGGCTGGCGTTCATCGCCGATCGTTACCTGTCGGTGGCGAATCTGTCGCTGATCTTCCTTACCGCGGTGCTGGTGGTGGCGGTACGCACGCGCATGTCAGTGGCCGTCTATACGGCCATCATGTGTTTCCTCGGCTACAACTTCTTCTTCGCGCCACCACGCTACACCCTGGCAATCTCCAATTTCGACGACCTGCTCGCGGTGACACTGTTCCTGGTGGCGGCGCTGGTCTGCAGTCGTCTCGCCACGCGGCTGGCCAGCCAGGTGGAGTCCTTGCGCGGCGCGCACGTGCAGGCGCGGGCTCTGCTCATGTTGGGCCAGCAACTGGCCACCAGCACTGACGCCGGCGGTATCCGCGACGTCGGCAGCAAGGCGCTGGCGCATGCGTTGCGTTGCGACGCAGCGATCCTCGCCCGCGATGCGGAACAGGTGCTGCGCGTGGTGGCGAGCGTGCCGCCGGAGCGTGCGCTGTCGGCTCAGGATCTGGCCGCGGCCGACTGGAGTGATCGGCATGGCGAGCAGGCTGGCCGATATACCGACACCTTGAACGGCGCGCCATGCTGGGTGCTGCCGCTGGGTAGCGAGAGCCGGCCGCTGGGCGCCGTGGCATTGCGCTTCGATCCGGTTATAAAAGACCCCGACCCCGACCAGCGCAGCCTCGCGCTGGCGATGACGCAGGATATTGGCCAGGCACTGGAACGCGCACGACTGTCCGATGAACTCGAAGGCGCGCGCGTGCAGGGCGAGACCGAGCGCCTGCGCAACGCGCTGCTGTCGTCCGTGTCGCATGACCTGCGTTCGCCGCTGGCCTCGATGATCGGCGCCGCCGGCACGCTGATCAGCTACGAGCAGAAATTGCCGCCGGAAGAACGTCGCGAATTGCTGGAAGCGATCCTCGGCGAGGGGCAGCGGCTGGATCGCTACATCCAGAATCTGCTCGACATGACCCGGCTCGGCCACGGCACGTTGAAGCTCAACCGCGACTGGACCGACAGCGCCGAGATCGTCGCGGCGGCCGTGACGCGGCTGCGCAAGCTGTTTCCCGACCTGCGTGTGGAGACGGTGGCGCCCAGCGAGCCGCTGCTTCTCTACGTGCATCCGGCGCTGATCGAGCAGGCACTGTTCAACATCCTGGAGAACGCCGCGCGCTTCTCGCCACCGGACGAGCCGGTGCGGGTCAGCGTGCACAGCAACGACGAACGCCTGCAGATCGACGTCAGCGATCGCGGCCCCGGCATACCGGAAGACGAGCGGGCGCGTATCTTCGACATGTTCTATTCGGTGTCGCGCGGCGACCGCGCGCCGCAGGGCACCGGGCTGGGGCTGGCGATCTGCCGCGGTATGATCGGCGCACATGGCGGTAGCGTGGAGGCCTTGCCCGGCGACGGTATCGGCACCACCATCCGTATCAGTCTGCCCTTGCCGCCGCCACCCGATACCGATTCATGACGCCATCCCCATGACTTCCGCCGCTCCACGCATCCTGGTGATTGACGACGAGGCGCAGATCCGCCGTTTCCTCGATATAGGCCTGCGCGCGGAAGGCTACGAGGTGCTGCTGGCCGCCAACGCGGCGGAAGGGCTGGCGCTGGCGGCCATGCAGTCGCCCGATCTGGTGGTTCTCGATATCGGCCTGCCCGATCGCGATGGCCACGACGTGCTGGCCGAGCTGCGCCAGTGGAGCCAGGTGCCGGTACTGATGCTCTCCGTGCGCGATGCCGAGAGCGAGAAGGTGCACGCGCTCGATCACGGCGCCAACGACTACGTAACCAAACCGTTCGGCATCCAGGAGCTGATGGCGCGCCTGCGTGCGCTGCTGCGCAACCGTCCCGGTGAACCGGAGTCGGCGCCACGCTATGACGACGGCCGGCTCAGCATCGACCTGGCGCGCCGTGAGGTGAGCCTGGATGGTGTGCCGCTGGCCTTGACCCGCAAGGAATACGCCGTGCTGGAACTACTGTTGCGCCATGCCGGCCGGGTGGTCACCCAGCAGCAACTGTTGCGCGCGGTGTGGGGGCCGACTCATACCAGCGACAGCCAGTACCTGCGCATTGTGTTGGGCAAGTTGCGCCAGAAGCTGGGCGACGACCCGACCGCGCCACGCTGGCTGAAGACGGAGCCGGGCGTGGGCTACCGTTTTATCGTGAACTGAGCGGCGGCGCGGCCTGGACGGGGCGGTCATTCGACGCACAGCCTGCCACGGCTAGGGCTGACGGTTGCTCAGGAATCCGGTGTCTGTACACGGCCCGTGCCACGGTTATGATAGTCAACCTGATACACCACTCTGGCCGTAACTACCCCTTACGTACGGCCGGCTCAACAGAGGACATCCCATGGCACGTGGCATCAACAAAGTGATTCTGGTCGGCAACCTCGGCAACGATCCCGAGGTCCGTTACACCACCAGTGGTACCGCGATTGCCTCGCTGAGCATCGCCACGTCGGAAAGCTGGACCGACAAGCAGAGCGGCGAGAAGCAGGAGCGTACCGAGTGGCACCGCGTGAAGATGTTCGGCAAGCTGGCCGAGATCGCTGGCGAATACCTGAAGAAGGGTCGGCAGGTCTATATCGAAGGCTCGCTGCGCACTGACAAGTACACCGACAAGAGTGGCGTCGAGAAGTACTCGACCGACATCATTGCCAGCGACATGCAGATGTTGGGAGGCGTCGGCGGCGCCGAGGGCGGCGGCGGTTCCCCGCGTGAGCGCCCGCAGGGCGGTGGTCAGCGTCAGCAAGGTGGCGGCAATTACGGCGGCCAGTCGCGTGGTGGCAGCAGCGAGCAGGGCAGCCAGCAACGGCAGGCGCCACCGCCGGCTGACAGCGGTTTCGCGGATGACGAGATTCCGTTCTAAAACGTACCTAGATAAAGAGTGTTGCCTTTTGACCCAAAAACCCCCGAGAAATCGGGGGTTTTTGCTTTTTTGGATTGGACATTTCAGCGTTGTTTCTGGCATCGATCGTTCGTCTAAGCTGAGCCTTGAATCACGCCGCGTTCAATGATCAGCCTGGAGGCAGTCACCTCAAATACAGACTCTAAAGCTTCGTGCTACCCAGATTGGGGAGACGCCGGCAGTAAACAGGCAGGCCAAGCTCACCGCTGGGTTGATCAATCCTCCTGGGACCTTTGCAGATCAATACCCATCGACGTCGACGATAGCTTGAGCAAAAGCCTGCGGTGCTTCCTGAGGCAGGTTGTGACCAATGCCACCATCGATCACTCGATGCGTATATTTTCCCGAGAATTTCTTCGCATAAACGCTACCGTCAACATGCGGGGCACCGTTAGCGTCGCCTTCAAGGGTAATCGTGGGTACCGTGATGATCGGACCTGCGGCGAGCTTCTTTTCGAGGTCGTCATATTTCGACTCACCTTCAGCGAGTCCGAGACGCCACCGATAATTGTGGATGACAATCGCGACGTGATCCGGGTTATCGAGGGCCGCTGCCGAGCGATCGAACGTGGCGTCGTCAAAGTTCCACTTCGGCGATGCGGTCTGCCAGATGAGCTTTGCGAAGTCACGGCGATTTTTTTCATAGCCATCCCTACCGCGTTCCGTCGCGAAATAGAACTGATACCACCACTGGTGTTCAGCACTGGGTGGTAACGGTGTTTTACCGGACGCCTGATTGCCAATCAGATAACCACTCACGGACACCAGACCTTTGCAGCGTTCCGGCCAAAGCGCCGCGATGATATCGGCTGTCCGCGCGCCCCAATCGAAGCCGCCGATGACGGCGCTTTTGATCTTCAACGCATCCATGAGCGCGATGATGTCGACGGCAACGACCGATTGCTGGCCATTTCGCATCGTGTCGCTGGAGAGGAAGTGAGTCGTGCCGTAACCGCGCAGATACGGGATGATCACCCTGTAGCCTTTCAAAACCAGCATCGGTGCGACATCGACAAAGCTGTGGATATCGTAAGGCCAGCCATGCAAGAGAATGACCACTGGGCCAGTGGTGGGGCCCGAGTCCACGTATCCGATATTCAAAAGGCCAGCGTTGATCTGCTTCAACGGAGCAAATGAAGTGTTTGTTCCCGGCTTGGTCGCAGGCATCTTAGCCGGCGTTGCGGCCATGCCCGAGTTCGCCATCGCAGAACTCCAAGTTATGAACGGAGCGACCGCCATCGTCGTGACGGCAGCGCCCAAGAAGTTGCGTCGTTGCGGATCGGTTTCGTTGGACATCACACCTCTCTCCATTGAACTTGACTAGTAGCGAGAAAACAGGACTGGCAGTTTGCTGAAGAAGCCTAAGTTCAGCGAAGAGCAGTGTTCGCCTTACGCGCCCTCAACGATGCGAACGTCACGTTCGGCTGCGCCTGCGAGGTATTGCACCGCCGCCTGATACTCGGGGCTGCGATATGCGGCATCAGCTGCTTCGAGATTGCTGAACTCGACGATGGCTACGCGTTGTAGCGAGCCGGCCTCATACGAGAAGGCTGGCGGGCCCGCCGCCAGAATCCGGCCACCATGAGCCCGGATGACCGGTCCTGCGGCAGCCGCATATCTGTCGACGCCGGTCTGGTCCGAAATGGATCGAAATGTCATTACCCAGTATCCACTAGCCATCGTTCAACCCCACTCGGCGAGATATCGCCTTGGAATAATTTATAAGACACGGATTTTTTCGTAGAAACAAAGTCCGCTACCGTTCCACATGCAGCGCGGCATGTGTCCGCCGCGCTGCATGTGGGAGAACGCGTAGTCAGGCAATCATGAGTTCGACATCGATGTTGCCGCGCGTAGCGTTCGAATACGGGCAAGCCTGGTGTGCTGCGTCCACTAGCTGCTTCTTCTGGGCGCTATCGAGGCCCGGCAGGCTGATCACCAGCTTGACCGCGACAGCGTAGCCCGTACCGCCGTTGATGGAGCCGAGAGAAACGTGAGCATCGATGGCCACATCATTGGGCACTTTCATATTCAACTTCGACGACACCGCCTTCATCGCGCCGATGAAGCAGGCCGAGTAGCCGATAGCGAATAGCTGCTCCGGGTTGGTGCCGGGTTTGCCTGAGCCGGGCGAGCTAAGCACCACGTTGAGCGCGCCATCGTCGGTTTTTCCTGCGCCGTCGCGGCCGCCGGTGGTGTGGGCTTCTGCGGTGTACAGAACCTTTTCGAGCTTCTGGATCATGATGATTCCTTCAGATGGGTTGGGAGAAAATTGCTTCTTCTTTGACTGCATTTACTTTTCAGGCATTCCTCTAACGAGGAGCTTTCAAAGGCCGCGTCCTTTCGTTGCTGATGACATACAAGCTACCCCAGGCTCGCACCTCGGCGTGGCCCAAACGTTGTTAGTGACCGGCGCTCTGGCCACCGTCGACATGGAGAATCTCTCCCGTTACGAAAGTGGCCGAATCGAGATAGATCACGGCCTCGGCAATATCGGAAATTTCGCCCATACGCCCCACCGGATGCAGGCTGGCCAGCGCGTCGTACGCTTCGGGCGCGTGCATTGGCGTCTTCATGATGCCCGGCGCCACTGCGTTTACGCGGATCCCACGCTTGGCGTACTCGATAGCCAGCGACTTGGTCGCTGCGTTCAGGCCACCCTTGGTAAGCGCGGCCAGCACTGACGGCACGCCCTCGATCGCGTTGTCGACCAAGCTCGCAGTCACGTTGACTACGTGGCCGCTGCCCTGCTTTTCCATCTCGGCGATGGCGAGCTGGGTGATGTGGAAGAACCCGTCAAGATTGACCGACAGAACGCCGCTGTAGTCTTCTTTCGTATACGCGGTGAATGGCTTGGCGATAAAGATGCCCGCGTTGTTGACCAGCGTATCGATACGACCGAAGCGCGACAAAGCTTCGGCAATGACACGTTCGGCGACAACGCGGTCAGCGATGTCGCCGGGCACGGCGATGACGTGTGGATCGCTGGACGGCTTGATGGAACGGGAGTTGGCGATGACCCAGTAGTTGCGGTCGACAAATGCCTTCACGAGGCCTGCGCCGATACCTTGCGATGCGCCGGTAATCACGGCGACTTTCTGTTGACTGTTCATTCTCTGACTCACTCGTAGATGAAAGAGGTGTCCGGCGCGATGCAGATAGGCCTGCGTTGCCGACGTGATCAATCTACGAGTGGACAGCGGATAAGCGAATCCCCGCTATGCGGTAAACACTTTTGCGCGCCGCGTTGTAATCGCCTTGGCCGGTGGGGTTGCTGCTTCCTTGGCCAGGGACGCGAAGCGAGAGCGCAGGCGCGGAAGCGCGAAGTCGACAAACGCACGGACCTTGGGCACGGAGAGGCGCCCGTACGGAGAAATGATATGCACGGGCATGGGCACTGGCTCTGCATCGGCCAGCACGACCTGGAGCAAACCCTGCTTGATTTCCGGTGCCACGTGATAGGCAAGCAGGCGGGTTACGCCATGACCTTCCACTGCCGAGGCGATAGCGGCACGCACGCTATTGATGACGAGTCGAGGCGTCACCGAAATGGATCGAGGCACTGACGATCCCTCAAGCGGTGGAAAGCTCCACGAGGCCAGGCCCATCTGGTCCAAGGCGATAACCTGGTGTTTGCCAAGGTCGGCTGGCTCGGCGATGCGTGGATGCGTCGTCAGGTAGCGCGGCGATGCCACCACCACCCTGCGCACCTCGCCGATCCTGTGCGCCACGAGTGTGGAGTCCGACAGGTGCGTGATGCGCAAGGCCAGGTCCATTCCCTCGTCGATCAGGTTGACTTGTCGTTCCAGCAGGTACAGTCGCACGTTGACGGTAGGATATTCGTCCATGAAGGCGTCGACGATGGGCCGCAGGATCTCCGCCCCAGCAAATACTGTGGCGGAGATAGTCAGTGTGCCGCGGGGAACGGAGCGCTCACCGGCCGCGCTGCGCTCGGCTTCCTCCAGCTCCATCAGCAGCTTCCGGCACGCGACGGCATAGCGTTCTCCTGCCTCGCTCAATTTGATTGAGCGTGTAGTCCGGTGCAGTAAAGGCACTCCCACCCGCGCTTCAAGAAATGCAATGGCGCGACTTACCGCGGCTATGGAGCGACCTGTCTTCCGGCCGGCCCCGGTAAGACTTCCTTCGTCCAGCGTCGCGACGAAGACTTTCATGGCATCCAAACGGTCCATAGAGGTTGTCTCACTTGCTCGCGGCGAAACCGAGATTGCGCCAATTGTGCATGACTGCCCCGAAGACTGGGGTGACAGTGATATCTCCACTCAGCAACCGGACGCTGATGCCATCTTCGACGAAGCCAGTCGGCAGGCTCACCTCAACGGGCCGATCGCGCAGGCGCTGGGCGCGAATGTCCCCAGTCTGCTGGCGCGGACGCCGTCGATCGAACGCATCGACAATTTTTGGCGCCAAATTGCCCGACTGAAGCTCGCACGAAAGCCACGATAGAGCAGGCGGTTAGTGTTCACTATAGACCGACCTCGGCGCAGTACGTGGCCGTCTGGATGGCTGGTCGCCATTTCTCGGACTCAGCTCATGCTGGTAGTACGCGTCGGTCGTTCATCTAAGCCGGAGCGGACGGTTCGCCCAGGCTTAGCCGATACTCGGTCACCTGGCGATATGGCATCCCCGGCTGCAGGATGACGCTCGGAAAACTTGACTGATTGGGAGCGTCGGGAAAGCCCTGTGGCTCAAGACATAGCCCGGCGCGTGGACCGAAGCGTCCCGTATTCAAGCCTTGCCCGTCGTAGAACTGCAGTGCTGGTTCTGTCGTCCAGATCTCGAGGACAACGCCGTTTGTGGGGCTCATCAGGCTGGCGGCATGAGCAGGCGATGAGCGATCTCGCGCTCGTGGCTCGAGCACATAGTTGATGTCAAAAGTTTCGGCGCCCACTACGCGCGGGTGGCGGAAATCGTAAGGCGTTCCGTCGAGGGATCTGATTTCTCCCGTCGGAACGAGGTCCGTGTCGACCGGTGTGTAAGACGCGGCGTTGATGGTCAACAGGTGGCCGTCGATCGTCGGGCCGCCATCGAGATTGAAGTAACTGTGCGTCGCCAGGTTCAGCGGGGTTGGCGCATCGGCTTCCGCGCAGATTTCCATGCGAAGCGTGGACGGCGTGAGCAGACGATAAGTGCAGACGATCGATACGGCACCAGGAAACCCTAGGTCGCCGTCGGGGGAGCTCAGGGTGAGCGTGACCTGGGTTTCGTCATGGCTCAGCAATCGCCAGGGCCGTTGGCCGAAACCGCCGTCGCCGCCGTGCAACGTGCATCGACCTCGATCGTTTCGGGGCAGGCTGTAAACCTCGCCCTCCAGCTTGAATGACCCGCCACCGATGCGATTGGCAACTCGTCCGGCGATCGCGCCCATGTGCGCTCCGTGGGCGCGATATGCGTCGAGGTTGTCCAGTCCGAGGACCACGTCCTGATGTCGGCCGTCCTGCATGGGCACACTCAGGCTTTTGAGCGTCGCGCCCCAGGTGATGACGGTGGCTCTCAGTCCTCCAGGCTTGCCGAGTGCGATCTCTTGAACAGGATGTCCTTCACAGCTTCCGATGGTTCGCACGCGTTCGACCTTGCGGTGACTCGTCATATATGATCGTATTATCATACAAATGTCACGAGCTGCAGGAAAGCCATGGCAACGCCAGGCAGTCCCTTGGTCCGGCCGGTACAGGCCGGGCGATCTCAATAGAGGAAAACTTGATGAAACGGTTCGTCCTGGCTTTGTTTATGTTGGTGTTCGGCCTGACCTTCATGGCCTCGTTCGCAAGTGCGGAAGCAGCGCCCCCACGGCCACCCCGGCAGTCCAATGGACTGGCTCTGACACCGCCGATGGGCTGGAATTCGTGGAACAAATTCGCTTGCAACATCAACGAGAGCGTCATCCGCGCGGCCGCGGACGCGATGGTCAGCTCGGGGATGAAGGACGCCGGTTATCAATACGTGGTCATCGATGACTGCTGGCACGGCGAGCGCGACATCAACGGCGACATCCAGGCGGATCCCAAACGCTTTCCTTCGGGCATCAAGGCGCTGGCGGATTACATCCACGGCAAGGGCTTGAAGTTCGGCATCTATTCCGACGCTGGAAAGAAGACCTGCGCGGGCCGCCCAGGCAGCCGCGGCTTTGAGTACCAGGACGCTCGCCAATACGCTGCCTGGGGCGTCGACTATCTGAAGTACGACTGGTGTTCGACCGGTAGCCAGGACGCCAAGTCAAGCTACGAGACCATGAGCGACGCCTTGCGCGCCTCAGGGCGGCCCATCGTCTTCAGCCTCTGCGAATGGGGTCAGAGCAAGCCCTGGTTGTGGGGCGAGACGATCGGCAATCTGTGGCGCATGTCGGGCGATATCTACGACGGTTGGGAGAGCCGCGACGGTCGCGAAAACGGCATGACCAACATCCTGGACATGCAGGTGGGGATTGAGAGCTATGCCGGCCCCGGCCACTGGAACGATCCGGACATGCTGGAAGTCGGCAACGGCGGCATGACCTTCGAGGAATACAAATCGCACTTCAGTCTGTGGGCCGTACTGGCCGCGCCGCTGATCGCCGGCAACGACCTGGCGCACATGAGCAAGGAAACCAAATCGATCCTTACCAACAAGGAAGTGATCGCCGTCGACCAGGATGCGTTGGGCATCCAGGCCAGCCGCATTGCCAAGAACGGCGACGACGAAGTCTGGGTCAAGCCACTGAAAGGCGGTGGTCGCGCGATCGTACTGTTCAATCGCAGCAAGGAAACCCGCAGGATCGGCGTGACCTGGGAGGCGCTGGGTTACCCGGCATCGCTGGGGTTGAGCGTGCGCAACCTGTGGGACCACAAGAACCTGTCCAGGACGAAGGGAAGCTTCGCCGCCGATGTGCCGCCGCACGGCGTGGTGATGATCCGCGTCGAGGCCTGATCTTTTTGAAGTCGCCTGCTGCATACAGCCGGCGACTCCATCCTTCTCACTTATTGGAAAGACTCTCCATGAAGCGGATCTCTGGTTCTCTGATTGGCCTACTGGCTCTCGGATTCATGCATGTCGCTGCGGTCAAGGCCGAAGGCTCTGCACCGCAGCCGCCCCGGCTGTCCAATGGCCTCGCCCTGACGCCGCCGATGGGCTGGAACACCTGGAATAAGTTCGGTTGCGCGATCAACGAGACGGTGATTCGTCAGGCGGCCGACACCATGGTCAGCTCCGGCATGAAGGACGCCGGTTACGAGTACATCGTCATCGACGATTGCTGGCAGAGCGGGCGCGACGCCAAAGGACAAATCGTCGCCGATCCCGAACGTTTCCCCGCCGGCATGAAAGCGCTGGGCGATTACATTCACTCGCGAGGCCTGAAGTTCGGCATCTATTCGGACGCCGGCAAGTTGACCTGCGGCAAGCGTCCGGGCAGCCTGGGGCATGAGTATCAGGATGCACGCACCTACGCGTCCTGGGGCGTCGACTATCTGAAATACGATTGGTGCTCGACCTACAGCCAGGACGCCAAATCCACCTACGAGACCATGAGCGACGCCTTGCGCGCCTCCGGGCGGCCCATCGTCTTCAGCATCTGCGAATGGGGTCTGAGCAAACCTTGGCTGTGGGGCAATACGATCGGCAATCTGTGGCGCACGACCGACGACATCTACGACCACTGGCAGGGCAGGCACAGCTACGAGCACAGCGTGATGGACATCCTCGACCTGCAGGTCGGACTCGAGAGCTATGCCGGCCCCGGTCATTGGAACGACCCGGACATGCTGGAAGTCGGCAACGGCAAGATGACGATCGAGGAATACAAGTCGCACTTCAGCCTGTGGGCGGTGCTGGCGGCACCTTTGATGGCCGGCAACGATCTCGCCACGATGACGCCGGACATCAAGGCCATCCTGACCAACAAGGAAGTGATCGCCATCGATCAGGATCCTCTCGGCGTGCAGGCGAGTCGCGCGGCAAAACATGGCGACTACGAGGCCTGGGCCCGGCCTCTGAAAGGTGGCGGTCGCGCCGTCGTTCTGCTGAATCGAAGCAAGGCCAGCCACCCGATCACGGTGACGTGGGATGACTTGCATCTTCCTTCCTCGTTGAGCCTGAAGGTGCGCGACTTGTGGACTCACAAGGACTTATCCGGTGCCAAGGGCAGCTTCTCCGCGGAGGTGCCGTCCCATGGCGTGGTGATGGTTCGGCTGGATTGATCCGGTCAGGTGGCTTGCGTTGGCGCAAAAACGCCAGCGACCTGGCCACCTTCGCCACCTCACTGTCCGCGCCGGCAGTTTGTGATTAGCGCGCTGCCCGTGATCGCCTTGTTCGCTCACGGCACAACTGGCTGTTATCGGCCAGGAGCTGTCGTTCAACGCTAAACTCAAGCGGCGTGTGTCAACACTGCCCTGCACGAACATCAATCCCTTCCGTTTGTTCGCCCCCAATATGTCGTTTTGATCTCAAGAGCTGAGTACCCTTTCAATTTTTGGGTACTTTAGTCCGTGGATGCATAGTCCGCATATGACGCATCCTGCGGGCCATGAAAAGAACCGTTCTTGATGAACTAGGAAACAGAATCCGCGCGAAGCGGAAGGAGCTAGGCTGGACGCAGGAGGAGCTTGCAGCGAAGGCTGACATTGACCGTTCCTATATCGGGGGTGTCGAGCGAGGGGAGCGAAACCCCACCTTCACCATGTTGTGCGATATCTGCGAGTCACTAAGCTGCGACGTCGCCGAACTCACTGCGGGGCTGCCGAAGTGAAGTGGCTTAGAACGCTGGTTCTCTTCGACAAGGGTGGCGTCGTCACGAGCGGCGATTGGGAAACTCTTCACGCGGCATACGTCCGTGCGATTGAACGAATCGAGCACCCAAATGGCACGGGGAGGCTAATGCTTCGTAAGAAGGTTTACGACAAGGCCTCCAAGCAGTGGGACCGAAATGGCGTCACGCCGATGAAGGCCCAGTTCCTTCGCAGCATGGTGGACGACGAGCATTGGCGTCCGGAAGGGGAGTTCAAAATTGGAGCACCCACGAAGCCGCCGGCTATCCGCCTTTATCCCGAACTCACCCCTCACCACGAGGAGATTACTTCCGAATTCGGAGCATTCGACTTCATAACCTCCACTCTCTCGGGGATGCATGTCGCCATCGAGTGGGAGACCGGAAATATTTCTTCGTCTCACCGCAGCATGAACAAGCTTGCGATAGCGCTTGCTGCCGGGCAGATCCAAGCAGGAGTGCTGATCGTACCGAGCCGCGACCTGTATCAACATCTCACTGACCGGATTGGCAATATCGGCGAACTGTCTCCATACCTCCCGATGTGGAGTGGTCTGTCGTCTACGGTCGACCGTGGGCTTCTGGCGGTTACCGTGGTGGAGCACGACGAGTTGACCGATGACGAAACTCTTCCCTATCTGGGGAAGGGCAAAGATGGGCGCGGCGCCGAAGGCAATCGAAAGCGAACGGCGGTCAAGAAGAAGCTAGCTGCGGCGAAGAAGAAACAAGCCTCGCTCAAGAAGAAGCCAACTCGTTAAAAGATTTCTTGCTGGATCGGGGGAATCCCCGCGCAGTTACAGGCCGCTTCCGCCCCTGGAATCTCTGCAATCTGATAGTTCTTGGATAAAGGCTTGCCGGACTTTGCGCGCGTCTTTAAATCCGCCTGGGTGAAGAGCGTGTTCTTGTTCGCATAGATCTGGCTGAGATGCTCCCTATCAGTGTCCAAATCGTCGAAGCGCTGGATGATCGCTGAAGATTCAAGCTCGCTCCCAATCCAGCGCCTATTGGTAAGTTCGGCGACCGCGTACGTGGTGCCAGAGCCGCCGAACGGATCGAGGACCAGAGAGCCGGGGTCTGTGCACATACTAATGATCCTATCCATCAGCTTGAGAGGTAGAGCGTTAGCTTCGCGCTTTTTGTACTTGGAATGGCGCACGGGCGCGATGTCTGTCCATACATCGGCGATGTTCACGCCCTTGGGGTTCATCTTGTCCTTGTAACCGCCATAGTCCTTAAGCTCTCCGCCGCAATGGCGGCAGCACGCGATCGGCAATCTGTCGGGATGGAAGATCGCGGGCCGAGCACCCTTGATGAAGTACAGGAGGGAGTAGTGCGACGGATAAAGCCTGCCATTGATTGGGAGCGCGTACTTGATATCTACCGCGATCCAGTGCCTAAAGGTCAGATGTTTGCTAAGGAAGCCTCCCAGCGGCAGGTTCCATTTGGGCAGGTTCCAGAGCATCAGCGTGCCGCCAGGTTTCAGCACCCGAATCATCTCGCTTAGCCACGTTTCGCACCAGTCGACATATTCATGGCTGGCGAGATCGTCGTTGATCTTTGAGCTGTAGTCTTTCCCGAGATTGAAGGGCGGATCGGCAAAAGCTAGATCGACCGTCTCCGAGTCGAGGGATGTCAGCATTTTCGTGCAGTCTGCCTGGTAAAGGCGGCCTAGTGGCGTCTGTA
This sequence comes from Rhodanobacter sp., assembly GCA_035943575.1. Lineage (GTDB taxonomy): Bacteria > Pseudomonadota > Gammaproteobacteria > Xanthomonadales > Rhodanobacteraceae > Rhodanobacter. The sequence goes on from DASZCB010000533.1 coordinate 17,992, forward strand.
AAATGGGTATCATAGTCATCATGATCGCAGGCTGAGCAAGACGGTGCAACTGCTGCCTGACTTGCGCCGTTTAGAAGTGGCCCGGGCGTTGTCTACTCCGCACAATGAAGCTTGGCAGTCGCAACGTGTGAGAGCCGGGCTGCGATTGTAGCGGTAGCCGCGTTGGGCGCAGTCAACCAGGAACAGGAAAACAGGGACAAAAACGGAGTTAGTTTGAGTTTTTGTAACGTCCGCTTCGGGTCGGAAACAGCCCTTCGCCGGAAGCCGCCATCTGGCAATGTTCATCGTTAGTGATCGGTGATGAGTCGTGATGCGTTGATGTACCGCGACCGGTGCGGTGACTACCGCTGGCCGGTGCAAGCAGTCAACGGACTACCGCAAGCAGTGACTGCCCGCCGCCGGTCAGCTCAGTGGCAATACGCACTGGCCCTGAAGTGTCGGCGCAGGGTCAGGACGAGAGATGCCTGACCTGCCGTTGGCCATGCCGGTAAAACAGCAGCCCGATGCCGATCAGCAGTGCCGAACCACCCACCACCTTGAGCAGGAACAGGCCGGGGTTGCTGCTGTCGGCAGGTGGAATCATCGAGGTGATGATCGCCAGCAAGGTGACCGCGAAACCGGTCAGTCCGGCCAGCCAGCAGCCGAGGGTGCCGCCGGGCGAGAGGTTGACGTCTTCGTTGCGACCGGCGGCACGGCGACGCAACAGCGGAAATGCCAGCAGGATGTATAGCAGCGGCAGCAGCGACATGATGGCGGTCATGTCGACCAGGATGATGTAGGCCTCGTGGATGCTGGAGCCGGACAACGCAGCCATCAGCACCAGCGACGTCAGAACGCCCTGGGTAATCAAGGCCACATGGGGCGTGCCGTACCTGGAGTGCAGACGCCCCAGCGCGGCTGGCAGATAGCGATCGACGCCCACCACGAAGGGCAGGCGCGCCGTACCCGTGACCCATGCGGAGATGGAGCCGATCGTGCCGACCGTGACGAGTGCTGCGGTCAGGGGGCCGAATATTGGCAGGCCGATCCGCTCGCCGATCGCGGATAGTGCCTGGGGAATGCCGGCGATAATGTCGATCGTCGACGCAGGCAGCGCGATCAGCAGGGATGCCGTGCCGGCGATATAGATGGCCGCAATGATCACGCAGGAAATCAGCGTGGCACGCGGAATCTGCCGGCGTGGATCCTTGATTTCTCCACCGAGTATCAGCCCGAGTTCGAGACCCTGGAAGGCGAGGGCAATCGTCGTGAAGGTGGAAAAGGTCGCGAGCTTGCCGAAGTCGGGCATCACGTTCGCCGTGGTGATCGCCGTGGCCGCACCGAACCGGTACGCGGCCAGCGCGCCGGCACCGAGGATGAGCGCAGCTGCCGACCAGGTTGCGATGCCGCCGATGTTCTGCAGCCACTTCGCGCGTTCGAGGCCGAGGATGCCGAGCCCGGTCGCAGCCCATAGCACCGTCAGGCAGTAGACGAGGTGGTAGCCGCTGTCGCTGGCATGGGCCAGCCAGCGGTCACCGCCGACGTGCAGAAAGATGCCGGCGCTGAACAGCAGCGCGAACGGGAAATAGACCAGGTTGGAGACCCAGTAAGTCCAGCCGGCAATGAAACCATGCATATCGCCGAACGCCGTCTTCGACCACAGGTACAGGCCTCCTTGTCCGGGCACGCGCGAACTCAGTTCGAGCACCGCGAGGGCCAATGGAACGAAGAAGCCAACGAGTCCCAGCAACCAGAGCACCAGGCTCGAAGGCCCCACCTGCGCTGCCATCGACAGCCAGCGCAATGCGACGATCGCCGCGATGTTGAAAAGCACCAGATCCCAGGTCCCGAGCACACGATGCAGACCCGGTACATTCTTTGTTGCCGGCGTTGAAGCCATCGTGCGCTTTCCCCAGGTGAGCGTTGGATTCAACGGTGATGCGCGCTCGCGCCCATCAGGAGGCGGCGTCTTCCGCTGCTTGCCTGCTGAAAATGGACGATGCCGCTGAGGGTTCACGGCCGATCTCGCGCAGCGGTAGGCCGGCCATCAGGTTGCGCTCGATCTGCTCCAGGGTGACGCCCTTGGTTTCTGGAATCAGCCAGAAGGTAAGCGCGATGAACAGCAAGTTGAGCGCCGCGTACAGCCAGAACGTGGCGGCGTGGCCGATGCCATTGAGCAGGCTGAGGAAGGTGGCGCCGACGATGAAATTGCCCACCCAGTTGGCGAAGGTCGAGGCGCCGATGCCGAAGTCGCGGCCCTTCAGCGGTTGCACCTCCGAGCACAGAATCCAGATCAGCGGGCCGGCGGACATCGCGAAGCCGACGATGAACAAGAGCAGCATGGCGACGGTGAAGATCTGCTCACCACGGGTGTTGATACCCAGGTGCATCATCGCGCCGACGATGCTCAGGCCGACAGCCATGATCAGGAAGCCGATGTAGAGGATCGGCTTGCGGCCCAAGCGGTCGACCAGGCCGATCGCGATGAAGGTGGCCAGCACGTTGGTCAGGCCAACGATCACCGTGCTCCACATCTGCGTGCTGGTGCCGAAACCCACGTTCTCGAACACACGCGGCGCGTAGTACATCATTACGTTCATGCCGGTCAGCTGCTGCATGATCTGCAGCAGCACACCCAAGCCGACCGAGCGGCGGAAGTTGCGGTTCTGGAGGAACATGTGCCAGCCGCTCTGGGGTATGCGTAGCTGTTCCTGGATGTCGGCTGCTTCGCGTTCGACCTGAGCTGCGTCGCCGCGCAGCTTGTTCAGCACCGCCACCGCCTCGTCCCGGCGGCCCTTCATCATCAGCCAGCGCGGACTGTCTGGCAGCGCGAACACGCCTAGCAGGAAAAAAGCGCCGGGGATGGCGATGATGCCCAGCATCCAGTGCCAGTTGCCGCTGTAGCTGAAGGCGGCGTCGGACAGGAATGCCAGCAGGATGCCGATGGTGATCATCAACTGGTACAGCGAGACCATCGCGCCACGAATACGCTCCGGGGCGATCTCCGCCAAGTACATCGGCGCGGTAAAGGTGAGCACGCCAATGGAAACGCCAAGTACCAGGCGCGAAAGCAGCAGCATGGGCACCGAGTCGGACATGCCGCAGGCGACCGAAGCCACCACGAACAACAGCGAGCCGGCGATCAGCGAGCGCTTGCGCCCCAGGTGCGAGGACAGCCAGCCGGCGGCCACGGCGCCGACCGCCGCGCCCAGCATCATCCAGCTGACGATGTGCTCCAGGGTGCGGTCGGAGATACCGAAGTCCTTCTGGATGAATTGTGTGGCGCCGGAAATCACACCGATGTCCAGGCCGAACATCAGTCCGGCCAGCGCAGCCAGCATGCAGGTGAACAGGGCCGTGGTGCGAGACGGGTGGATTGGGGATGTCGCGACAGTATTCATGAAGGAAATCCTGCAGGCCGCGGACGGCGATGGGCGGTTGGGTGAGCGTCGGTTTTCAAGGAGTGATCCTCATGCCGGCATACCGACGAAGCGTGGTTCGGGCAGGCCGCGCACGCCGACCCGGGAACGGAACAGGGCGCCGGCGTGGACGTCGGCATCCAGCTGTGCCCCGTGCATTCCATCGCGCGCGCTGGTGACGTAGAGCATGTCGAGATCGGCGCCGCCAAAGGCGGGCCGGGTCGGCTGGTGCGCAGGCACCGGCAGCAGCTGGCGCACCGAGCCGTCGGCGGCATAACAGACCACGCGAGCCAGACCCCATTGCGCGTTCCACAGCAAACCGTCGGCGTCGACACACGAGCCGTCCGGTTCGCCTGCAACAGCGCCCAGATCCGCGAACAGTTGCGGCGCGCCCAGCGTGTCGCCGTACTCGCAGCGCTGGATGCAGCGTGAAAGCGAGTCGCAGTAGTACATCGTCGTGCCATTGGGGCTGAACGCGATGCTGTTGCTGATCGCGACATGGGGTAATGCGAGGTGTTCCAGGTTGAGGTCGGCGTTGAGCCGCCAGAAACTTCCGAGCGCCTGCCTGCTGTCCGCGGCAGGCTCGTGCATCGTGCCGAACACGAAGCGGCCCTGGCGATCGCAGGCACCATCATTGCTGCGCGTAGGCAGCCCGGGTTCGACCTCGTGCAGCGTCTGCAGTTGACCATCGGCGAGGCGGAAAAACGCCAGCCGGGAGGCCAATGCCAGCAACAACCAGCCATCGGCTTCGCATAGCGCGAACGAGGCGAGTCGTTCGGGCATCGGCCAGTGTTCCAACGCGCCGCTGGCAGGGTGCAGGCGGTACAGCATGGCGCGCTGGATGTCGGTCCAGTAAAGCGCCTGCGCGCGCTCGCACCAGACGATGCCTTCGCCCAACGCATTGCCGGCGTCCAGCGCGATGTCCATCGGCGCCAGTACGGTCGGCGTGGTCATACCCAGCCGCCGTCCACGATGAAGTCCTGCCCGGTACACATGCGGCTGTCGTCGGCGGCGAGGAACAGGGCGGCGCGTGCCAGATCCTCTGCCATCAGAAAGCCTGGCATGCACTGAGTGCGCGCAATTTCCTCACGGCCGGCGTCGTCCAGCCACAAACGCGTCTGCTTGTCGGTGATGACCCAGCCCGGTACCAGACTATTGATGCGGATGTGCTGTTGGCCGAGCTCGCGCGCCATGCCGTTGACGAAGCCGCGTACGGCTGCTTTGGCCATGGCGTACAGCGGATAGCCCGCATTCTTTTTTATCCAGCCGGTGGAACCCAGGCAGATGATCGAGCCGCCGCCGAGCTGGTGCATGTCGGGAATCACGGCCTGGGTGGCGAAGATCTGGTGGCGCAGGTTCACCGCCACGTTGCGCTCGAAATCAGCCATATCGATGTCGGCCAGTGCATGGCGTGCGTCGTTGGCCGCGTTGTTGACCAGGACGGCGATGGGCCCGATCTGCGCACGGGCTTCGACGATCGCGGCCTGCAATGCGTCCAGGTCAGTGAGATCGCAGTGCAGATAATGCGGTGCATGCGACACGTTGGCTAACGACGCACATAGCGACGCGGCGCCGGCATCGTCCACGTCGAGAAACGCCACCCGCGCACCCTGGCGAGCGAAGCCTTCGACGAAGGCCGCACCGATGCCGCTGGCACCGCCGGTGATCAGCACGCTGCGGTCGACCAGGCTTGGGTAGGTGGCGAACGAAGGCATCAACAGGCTCCGGAATCGGGGGAAGGCACGGCCGCCATGCTCACCATTCGGCGACGCTGCCATCTTCGTGGCGCCACAGCGGGTTGCGCCAGCGGTGGCCAACCTTGGCGCGCTCGGTCACATAGGCTTCGTTGATCTCGATGCCGAGGCCCGGACCGCCGGGAATCGCAACGTAGCCGTCTTCATAGGCAAATACATTGCGGTCGACCACGTAGTCGAGCAGATCGTTGGTGGCGTTGTAATGGATGCCCAGACCCTGTTCCTGGATGAACGCGTTGTGGCATACCGCATCGAGCTGAAGATTTGCCGCCAGCGCGATCGGACCGAGCGGGCAGTGCAGCGCCAGCGCCACGTCGTAAGCTTCCGCCATCGCCGCGATCTTGCGTGTTTCGGTGATGCCGCCGGCGTGCGAAGGATCGGGCTGGATGATGTCGACACCGCCCATCTGCAGCACGCGCTTGAAGTCATAGCGCGTATACAGGCGCTCGCCCAGCGCGATCGGTGCAGGGGCGATGCTGGCGAGCTCCGGGATCGCATCCAGATGCTCGGACAGCACGGGCTCCTCGATGAACATCAGCTTGTACGGAGCCAGCTCGCGCATCAGTACCTTGGCCATCGGCTTGTGTACGCGGCCATGGAAATCGATGGCCAGGCCGATGTGTGGACCGACCGCCTCGCGCACGGCCTGCACGTTCTCCAGCACGCGTTCGACCTTGGCGTGACTGTCGACGAAGTGCATCTCCTCGGTGCCATTCATCTTGACTGCGGTGAAGCCGCGTTCGACTGCAGCCTTGGCTGCCTTGGCCGTATCCGCCGGACGGTCGCCGCCGATCCATGAATACACGCGAATGCGTTCGCGCACCGGGCCACCGAGCAACTCATGCACCGGGACACCAAGATGCTTGCCCTTGATGTCCCATAGCGCCTGGTCAACGCCGGCGATGGCACTCATCAGAATGGGACCGCCGCGGTAGAAGCTGCCGCGGTACATCACGTTCCACAGATCCTCGATGTGGCGTGGATCCTTGCCGATCAGGTAATCGGAAAGTTCCTCGACCGCGGTGGCCACGGTATGTGCGCGACCTTCCACCACCGGCTCGCCCCAGCCGCAGATGCCGGCATCGGTGTCGATGCGCAGGAACAGCCAGCGTGGCGGCACCAGAAAGGTGGTGAGTTTGGTGATCTTCATGCACGGTGTTCCTGAGACTTTGGAGAGACAGTTGCCCACGCCTGCGCGAAGGCCTGCGCGAAGGCGTGGGCGCGACGGGCGACTTCATCGGCATTGACGCCGGGGGCATAGAGCGCGGAACCGATGCCAAACCCTTGCGCGCCGGCGGCGACCCATGGCGCCATGTTGTCGGGTGCGATGCCACCGACCGGCAGCACCGGTACCGCGGCTGGCAGGACTGCACGCCAGGCCTTGAGCCCGTCGGGCGTGACCTGGTGGGCGGGAAACAGCTTCAGTCCGTCGGCACCGGCCGCCAGTGCGGCGAAGGCTTCGGTGGGTGTAGCGACACCGGGCACACAGACCATGCCGGCCTCCTTGGCAGCGCGAATCACGGCAGTGTCGGCATGCGGCATCACGATGAGTCGACCACCGGCTGCAGCGACCTCTTGCACCTGAGCCGGAGTCATTACGGTGCCGGCACCGATGAG
>DASZCB010000534.1:0-6107 GCA_035943575.1 Rhodanobacter sp.
GCTGGCCAATCCGTACGGCAAGCTGTTCAACGCGATCGATCCGCATTCGTACACGGTGCATCCGTACCAGCGGCCGACCATCGGCAGCATCGAGGATCTGGAAGCCGCCTCGCTGCAGAACGTGATCGATTTCCACAACACGTTTTACCGGCCGGACAACGCCACCCTGATCGTCACCGGCGACTTCGACCCGAAGCAGCTCGATGCGTGGGTTGACCAGTATTTCGGCGGGATTTCGAAACCTGCCACGCCGGTTCCACAGATCACCGCGCAGGAGCCACAGCGCAAGAAGGATCTGCGCTACACCGTCACCAGCGAGACCGCGCCGTTGCCCGCGGTGGCGATCACCTGGCTGATTCCGCCTGCCTCCGACAGCGCCAACAGCATCCCGCTGCAGGTCGCTGCGGCGTTGCTGTCGCAGGGGGATTCGTCGCGGTTGTACCAGTCGCTGGTGTATCGCCATCAGGTTGCCCAGCAGATCGGTGCCGATTCCGACGGCCGGGTCGGCCCGGGCCTGTTTACCGCCTACGCGATCCTCGCCAGTGATCACTCACCGGCCGAGGCGGAGAAGCTGCTGCACGAAGAGATCATCTGGCTGGCGACCCAGCCGATTCCGGCTGCCGAACTCGACAAGGTGAAGGCCCAGCTGCTGACCGGCGAGCTGAAGCAGCGCCAGACCGCGCAGGGCGTTGCATTCGCGCTGGGCCAGGCAAGTCTGATCGACGGCAATCCGGAGCACGTCAATACCGATCTGACCGCGCTGCAGAAAGTCAGCGAAGCCGACGTGCATCGGGTGCTGCAGAAATACGTCACCGGTGCGCACAGCGTCACCATCGATTACCTGCCGAAGGCCGCCACGGCTGCGCCGGAAGTCGGCAAGGGAGTAGCGAAATGAACCATCCGATGAAAGTATTTCGTTTGGCCGTCTTTACGGCCGCGATGTTGATCGAAGGAAGCGTGCTGGCGGCCTCCGTCACTGATTTCCCGGCCACGCCGCCCGCACCCGGCCCGGCGCCGCAGCTGAGCGTGCCCACGCCATCCACGCAGACGCTGGCAAACGGGCTGCAGGTGATCAGCGTGCGTCGCGCCGATCTGCCGCTGGTCACCGCGCAGCTGGTATTGCGCCGGGGCGGTGAGATGGATCCGCCGCAGCTGGCCGGTCTGGCCGACCTCACCGCGAACCTGCTGAGCAAGGGCGCTGCCGGCAAGACCGCACCGCAGATCGCCGCCGCCGTCGAGGCGCTGGGTGGTTCGTTGAGTGCTGCCGCCGGCTGGGACGAAAGTTCGGTGGGCGTCACCGTCACCACGCCGAAACTGCCGCAGGCGCTGGGCCTGCTCGCCGAGGTGGTGCGCCAGCCGGATTTCAGCGCAGTCGAGTTGAAGCGCGCGCAGGCGCAAGCGATCGACGACCTGCGCCTGTCGCTGAGTCGACCCATAGCACTGGCTTCGCTGGTGGTCAGCCGCGGCGTATTCGGCGACGGCGCCTACGGCCATTCGCGCAGCGGCACGCCGGCATCGATCGCGCGGATCAGCCGCGCCGACGTTCAGCAACTGCATGACGTGTTGTATCGGCCGGACAACGCGATCCTGATCCTCACCGGCGACATCACACCGGCACAGGCGCAGCAACTGGCGCAGACCAGCTTCGGCGATTGGCGCAAGCCGACTACGCCGCTGCCGGCCCGGCCAGCAGGCAAGGCCGCCAGCCGTGTGCCGGCGATCCTGCTGATCGACCAGCACGGGGCCGGTCAGGCCGGTGTGGTCGCCGCGCACGCGACGCCGCCGCGCAACGATGCCGACTACTACGTCGGCACGGTCGCCAACGCGGTGCTCGGTGGTTCGTATTCGGCGCGTCTGAACGAGGAGATTCGCATCAAGCGCGGGTTGTCCTACGGTGCCGGTAGCCAGCTGCAGCCGTTGGGTGATACCGGCCTGTGGCTGGCCACGGCGCAGACCAAGAATCCGTCCGCGGCGCAAGTAGTGGATCTGGTGCTGGGCGAGTTCACGCGACTCGGCAGTTCGCGCATTTCCGCCGACGAACTGGCCGCGCGTAAGGCGACCTTGGTCGGCAGCTATGGCAACAGCCTTGAAACTACCGCCGGTCTCGCCGAGCAGGTCGGCAAGCTGGCGATCTACGGCGTGAAGCTGGACCAGATCGGCAAGTACATTGCGCAGGTGCAGGCGGTGACGCCGAAACAGATCGAGAAGTATGCGACGAAGCATCTGGACGCCGCCGGTAGCAAGGTAGTGGTGGTCGGCGATACCGCGCAGTTTGTGGCCGCAGTGCGCAAGGCGCATCCGCAGGCGGTGCTGCTGGAATCGACCGCGCTGGACCTGGACAGCCCCAACCTGCAACCAGCGGCTGCCGCGCCGAAAGCCATCGCGCGATAAGCCGACAGCCTCACTGTACCGACCGAAAAGCCCTGGCGGATGCCGGGGCTTTTCGCAGGCCGTGCGCATGGCGAAACATAGTGTTTCCGCCACGTAACCAGATCAGCTTCACCGATGCACGACATCGTTTAGTAAACTATGGGGTACACAAACAAGCCGCATCCCTATCTCTATAGGCCTTCTCAATGCGTTTGCCTGCCCAAGCATCTCTCGTTCTCCTCGCGTTACCCCTTGTCTCGCTTGCCTTTCCCGCCGCTGCCGCCCGACTGGAAATCCAGGGCGGCCGCAGTTACATGGATAGCTATGCGACGAATACCGTGTTCGTCGAAGGCGTGTTCGACGAACACCGCCTCGGCGACAGCCGCTTCAGTTGGTCGCCGGATGTTTCGCTGGGCTGGCTTGATGGCCGCGACATCGCCCGTTTCGATGGCGGCCGTTACACCACGCGGGACCAAATCTGGCTGCTGGCGGGTGGGGCGCGTCTCCACTATGGCGAGGCCGGCGACTGGTATCGATCGCTGTTTTTCAGTTTCCAGCCGGCCCTCCATACTGGCCGCACGCAGGCATTGAGCACGCCCTACGAGTTCGTCAGCTCGCTGGGCTGGGAGGGGCGGCGTTTCAGCGTGCAGGTCCGGCACATTTCCAACGGCAATCTGCACCACCCCAACCGCGGCGAAACCATGGCCTTGCTGGGCGTGGCTTTCAATCCCTAGTCCACGCCCGACGGCTTCAATGTCCGCCGGCGGCGGGGCCGGCTTTCGCGCTGAACGGCGGCTTGGCGAGCCAGATCACGAACATCAGTCCGACGAAGACCCAACCCAGCGCGTGGAACACCTCGTTGAATGAGATCTGGTAACCCTGCTGGGTGATCATGTCGTTGATCACGCTGGCACCGACCTGCGGGTTGCCCTGGCCGATCTGGTTGATCGCCGCCTGCGAAGTCGAGCTGTAGGCGGTGATGTGCTCGGCCAGTTGTTCGTGATGACTCACCGCGCGGCGCTCCCACAGCAGCGTGGTGAGTGAGGCGGAAAAGCTGCCGCCGAGTGTGCGCAGGAAGGTGGCCAGACCGGAGCCGGCGGCGATCTCGTTCTGCTGCAGATCGGACAGCAGGATGGTCAGGATCGGCATGAAGAACAGTGCCACGCCCAGACCCTGGATCAGCTGCACCATCGCCACGTGATAGAAGTCGATGCCGATGAAGAAGTCCGAGCGCATGAAGCAGGTCGCGCCCATCACCATGAACGCCACCGAGGCGAGCAGGCGCAGGTCGACGCGTGCGGCGTACTTGCCCACGAAGAAGGTCAGCAGCACCGGAATCACGCCGAGCGGTGCGGTGGCGTAACCGGCCCAGGTCGAGGTGTAGCCGAGATTGCGCTGCAACCACAACGGCACCAGCAGGCCGATCGCGAAGAATGCCGCGTAGGCGAGCACCAGGGCGATCGTGCCGGCGGTGAAATTGCGGTGGCGGAACAGCTTGAGGTTGACGATCGGATCCTTGTCGGTCAGTTCCCAGATCAGGAAGATCGCGATACCGATCGCTGAGACGATGCTGGTGACGACGATGAAGGTGGAGTTGAACCAGTCCTCGTCGTTGCCCTTGTCCAACACGATCTGCAGTGCACCGACGCCTATGATCAGGGTGATCAGGCCGACATAATCGATCTTCGGTCGTTCGGTTTTCTCGACCTTTCCGCGCAGCTGGTTAGCCACCACCATGCTGGCGAAGATGCCGATCGGCACGTTGATGAAGAAGATCCACGGCCACGAATAGTTGTCGGTGATCAGACCGCCCAGGATCGGGCCGGCGATCGGCGCGACCACCGTCACCATCGCCAGCAGCGCCAGCGCCATGCCGCGCTTGGCCGGCGGATAGATGCTGATCAGCAGGCTCTGCGTGATCGGATACATCGGTCCGGCCACCGCGCCCTGCAGCGCGCGGAACACAATCAGCATGCCCATGCTCTGCGAGATGCCGCACAGGAACGAGGTCAGCGCAAACAGCAGGGTAGACCAGACGAATAGCTTCACCTCGCCGAAGCGGCGAGTGAGGAAGCCGGTCAGCGGCAGCGAGATCGCCATGCTCACCGCGAACGAGGTGATCACCCAGGTGCTCTGGTTGTTGCTGACACCGAGGTTGCCGGCAATCGTCGGCAACGACACGTTAGCGATCGTAGTGTCGAGCACCTGCATGAAGGTGGCCAACGACAGACCGATCGTGCTCAGTGCCAGATTGGGCGGGCGGAATTGGGTGGTCATCGGGTTCAATCAATGATGTAGGAGCGCACTCTGTGCGCTCCTACAGGGATTATTTGTTGCCAGCCATGTTGGCGTGGACGATCTGCGTGATCGCCGCATCGGCCTTGGCCAGCTGCTGCTTGTATACATCGGTGCTGAAGGCTGGCTGGGTAGGTGATTGTTGCGCCAGCGTCGGGCCACTTTGGTCATGCAGACTGACGTCGACGGTCAGCGACATACCAAGGCGCAGCGGATGCTTGTCCAGCTGGGACGGATCGTCGAACACAATGCGCACAGGGATGCGCTGCACGATCTTGATCCAGTTGCCGGTGGCGTTCTGCGCCGGCAGCAGTGAGAACGCGCTACCGGTGCCGACGCCGAGGCTCTGCACCTTGCCCTTGTACTTCACCTTGCTGCCATAGACATCGGATGCAATCTCCACCGGCTGGCCGAGGCGCATGCCGGTGAGTTGGGTTTCCTTGAAGTTCGCATCCACCCACACGCCATGCAGCGGCACCACCGCCATCAAGGCCGCGCCGGGCTGCACGCGCTGGCCGACCTGCACCGAGCGTTTGGCCACATAGCCGTCCACCGGTGCGACCAGGGTGGCTCGCGCGTCGTCGAGGAACGCGGCGCGCAGGCGCGCAGCGGCGACCTGCACGTCCGGATGCGAGGCGACCGCGGTATCGTCGACCAGCACCTTGCTGGTCTGGTAGGTCTGCTGGGATGCGATCAGACCGCTCTCGGCGCTGGTCAACGCGTCGCTGGCATGCGCCAGTTCCTCGGCAGAGATCGCGCCGGACTTGGCCAGCGCGACGCGCCGGCTGTAATCGGCACGGGCCTTGTCCACCGCGGTCTTGCGTGCGGCCACGTCGGCCTGCGCACCATTGACGCTGGAATACAGGCCGCGCACCTTGCGCACGGTGTTGGCGAGATTCGCCTTCGCCTCGGCCAGCGCCACGTCGGCGTCGCTGGGGTCGAGCTGCACCAGGACGTCGCCGGCATGCACCAGGTCACCGTCATCGGCACCGATGCTGACCACGGTGCCGGGTACCTGTGGGGTGATCTGCACTACGTTGCCGTTGACGTAGGCGTCATCGGTACCTTCGTACCAGCGACCATCGAGGAAATACCACAGCGCCCAGCCGATCACGGCGAGTAGCACAATGACGCCGAGCACGCGCAGCAGGAAACCGCGCGAATTCTTCTTCGGTGCTGTCGTGTTCGGTGCCACCGTATTCGATGCGGCTGTATTCGATGATGGGGCGGCCGTGTTCTCGGCCGTGGTGGGAGTCTGGCTGGACATGGGGCTGCCTCAGGAACGCGAAGGGGTGGAAGACGGGGAGGGGGCGGGCGCATCGGCCTGCGGCTGGAAGCCGCCACCGAGGGCCTGAATCAATTGCACCGAAAGGTCGACCTGTTGCGCCTGCAGCGCAGCCATGCCGCGGTTGGCGACGAGCAGCTGCTGGCGCACGACGAGG
>DASZCB010000535.1:0-9038 GCA_035943575.1 Rhodanobacter sp.
CCAGCGAGAGGCTGATCACGCCGACGGTGAAGTTGCGCTGCTTGAACAGCGACAGGTCCACCACCGGATGTTTCGCGTGCAGCTCCCAGACGATCAGGAAGGTGAGGCAGATCACCGCAGTGAGACCCAGGATCAGGATCATCGGCGAGGAGAACCAGTCGTGGTCGTTGCCGTTGTCCAGCATGAACTGCAGCGCGCCCACGCCGACCACCAGCAGCAGCAGGCCGATCATGTCGATCGGTGCCTTGTAGGTCTTGGTCTCGCGCTTGCGCAGCAGGCCCCAGGTGATCACCGCTGCCATGATGCCCACCGGCAGGTTGATGTAGAAAATCCACGGCCACGAGAAATTGTCAGTCAGCCAGCCGCCGAGGATCGGGCCGAAGATCGGCGCCACCACCACGGTCATTGCCCACAGCGCCAGGGCGATGCCCTGTTTCTCCTTCGGATAGTTCGATAGCAACAGGGTCAGCGACAGCGCCACCATCGGACCGGAGCCGGCACCCTGCAGCAGGCGGCCGAGCACCAGCATCGGCATGCTGGTAGCCAAGCCGCACAGCATCGAGAAGATCACGAACATCAGCACCGAACCGACGAAGGTCTTCACCTCGCCGAAGCGGCGCGCCAGCCAGCCGGTCAGCGGCTGCATGATCGCGCTGGCCAGCGCGTACGAGCTGATCGTCCAGGTGCCTTCGCTCGGACTCACGCCGAGGCTGCCGGCGATGTGCGGCACCGCGACGTTGACGATCGTCATGTCCAGCACTTCCATGAAGGTGCTGAACGCGACAGCAATGGTGAGTAGCGCCAGCGGGCCGCCGTGCAGCGGCTTCAGCGGTGCGGCGTCGGACGTGGCTTCGGGTGTGGCGGCCATGGTTCGGCTCAGTTCGCGGCGGTGGCGTGGGGCAGGTTGGCGCTGATGATCCGGTCGGCCTCCGCATCCGCCTTGCTGGCCATCTGGTCGTAGACGGTGGTTTGCGCCACCGGCTGCTGCGCCAGCGTGTTGGCCAGCATGCTGCCTTTGTCATCGCTGATGTCCACCGTCACGTCGGCGGACAGGCCGATGCGCAACGGATGCTTGTCCAGCTCCCGGTTGTCCAGCGCGATGCGCACCGGCACGCGCTGCACCACCTTGATCCAGTTGCCGGTGGCGTTCTGCGCGGGCAGCAGCGAGAACACGCTGCCGGTTCCTGCGCCGAGGCCGATCACCTTGCCTTGATATTCCGCATCGCTGCCGTACAGATCGGAGGCGATCTTCACCGGCTGGCCGATGCGGATATGCCGCAGCTGGCTTTCCTTGAAGTTCGCATCGATCCACAAGTCATGCAGCGGGACCACGGTCATCAGCTGCTGACCGGCCGCGACGCTGTTGCCCAGTTGCACGCTGCGCTCGGCCACATAACCGGACACCGGTGCGTAGATCGCGTTGCGCTGGGCGGCGACCCAGGCGGCGCGGAAATTTGCACGTGCCTGCAGCACCACCGGGTTCTGCGCCACGTCAGTGCCTTCGGTCGCGGCATGCGCGGCGGCAGCCTGCGCCTCGGCGGCGGATACGGCAGCCTGCGCCTGCGCGACACCATCGCGCATGTGCTGCACGATTTCGGGCGACTCGGCCTGCGCGGCGATCAACGGCAGGCGACGCTGGAGGTCGGCCTCGGCTTTCTTCAGCGCAAGCCTGGCGGTGACTACCTGGGCATCCGCGCTGCTGGCGGAGCTGGTCTGCTGACGCACGCCGCGCACGGCCTGGGCGAGTGCGCTGCGCGCCTGCTGTAGGCGCGTGTCGGCGTCGGTACTGTCCAGTTTCACCAGCACCTGGCCGGCGTCGACGTGCTGGGTATCGTCGGCAAGAATCGCCACTACCGTACCCGGTACCTGCGCCGAGATCGCCACCTGGTTACCGCCGACGTAGGCGTTGTCGGTTTTCTCGCGGGTGGAAAACACGAAGAACCACAGCAGGAACCAGACCAGCCCGGCGAGGATGAACGCGCTGGTTACGATCAACAGTACGCGCCGGCGCTTGGCTGGATCTTTCGCGGCCATGCCGCTGTCGTCGGCGTTGTTGGCGACGTGCGACTTGTCGGATTCAGTGGCGCTCATGGTCGGCGGCTCCGGCGGTATCAGAAGGGGAAGGGGAATCGGTGGTTGCGGCAGGCCGTTCGCTGTCGCGATAACCGCCGCCGAGTGCCTTGATCAGGGCGAGGTCGGTGCTCAATGCCTGAGCCTGCAGCTGCGCCGCGGCATCGCGTTGCTGCAGCAGTTCGGCCTTCGCACCCAAGCTTTCGCGGGCGTCGCGAACACCTTGGCGGGCACGCGCCTGCGCGTTCGTCAGCAGCTGCTGGTCGGCGTCGAGCTGGCCTTGCTGTTCACGCTGACGAGCGGCGATCTGCTCGGCACTCAGTGCCTGCGTCGCCACCTCGCGTGCTGCGCTCAGCACGGTGCTGTTGTATTGCGCCACCGCCGCATCGAGCTGCGCCTTGGTCTGGCCGTAATGAGCTTGAAGTGCGCCGCCGTTGAAGATCGGCAGGTGCAGCGCCGGGGTCAACGCGAACGTGCGGCTGCCGGCGGTGAGCAGCTTGCCCATGTCGATGCTGGACAGGCCAGCCAACGCGGTGATGCTGATGTCGGGGAAAAATTCCGCACGCGCCGCATCGGTCTGTTTCAGCGCGGCCTCGACCTGCCAGCGGCTGGCGGCGATATCGGGGCGGCGCGCGATCAGATCCAGTCCGGCATTGGCCGGTACGCCGCGTTCGATGGACGGCAGCGGGCGGGCCTTGAGTTCCGGCAGTTGCGCGGGCGCGACGCCAAGCAGCGCGGCGAGCGCAGCGCGGCGGATCTTCGCCGAGCCGTCGAGCGCCACGCGCATCTCGCGCACGGCCGCTAATTGTGCCTTGGCTTTCTGCGCCTCGTCCGGCAGATCGACGCCCTGGCGTACGCGCAGTTCGGCGATGTCGGCGAACTGCTGCTGCGTGGCAAGCAGTTGATCGGTCAGCTGCAGTCGCGCCTGATCGGCCTGCCAGCCGAAGTAGGTATCGGCCACGGCGTACTGGATAGCCAGCGCGGCGGCGCCGCGCTGCGCCTCGGCAGCATGCGTCTGGTCCAGCGCGGCTTCCACCGTCGCGCGCTTCTTGCCCCACCAGTCGAAGTCGTATTGCAACTGCACGCCGAGGTCGGCCTGGTTGTACCAGGAGAAGCCGAGGAACTTGCTCGGGATCAATCCGTGATCGCTCATCCGAGTACGCGATACCTGCGCGCTGCCGTTGACCGACAGGCCCAGCTGCGCTGCGGCAAGCCGTGCCGACTGGTCGGCGTTCTGCACGCGGCTCTGCGCCAGCGCGAGATCCGGCGATTGCTGCATAGCGCGATCCATCAACTCATCCAGCTGCGGATCGTCGTATTGGCGCCACCACGATGCCGCCGGCCAGCCGGCGCGGGCGGGTGCCTGCAGGCCAGCCATGGGCGCATCGTCGCGCAGTGCTGGCGAGCCGAGCCTGGCCGGCGCGCTGGCGCAGGCGGCCAGCGCCAGCATGGTCGCCACGGCCAGCGCCGTGCGACCGCGGAGCAGGGCATGCTTCATCGGAGCTTCCTTCATGGATGGGATGTTTCGCTCAACTGGTCGAGGTTGTGCGCCAGCTTGCGCAGCAAACGGCTGAGGTTGCGCTTGTCGTTGTCGCTGAAGCCGGCAAACATGGTGGCGACGCGGGGAAACATCGGCGGCAGCATCTTCAGTACGAAGCGTCGGCCGGCCGGCGTGATACGGATCAGCACGCGGCGGCGATCCTCCTCGCTGGCGCCACGGGTGATCAGGCCACGCTTCACCAGCGCATTCGCGATGCGGGTCATGTTGGTGGCGCCCTGGGTGGCGAACTCGCACAGTTCGCCGGGCGTCGAACTGCCGTCCGGGCGGCTGTACAGGATCATCAGGGTGAGAAATTCACTATGGTTGAGCTTGTGCGGCTTGAGCTTGAACTCGAGCTCTTCCTCCAGGCTGGTGCTGACCATCAGCATCAGCCGGCACAGCCGGGCCTCGGCGGCAGGCATCTGCGGGACGATCTGGCTCATCCGGCCGATACCCTCGTCCATCATCGTGATGCAATTCGTCAGACGTGCCATTTCACCAAGTCATATTTCACCAGTGAAATAAAAGGTAGCAGGCGCGGGACGCCGTGCGCAAGTGGCAGGCGAGGTGAATTCAGCGGTGTTGCCGATCGAGTCCGAACAGGCGGCTGGCGTTGGCGGTCGTGGCGGCGGCGATGGCGGCGACCGGTTCATCGCGCAATTGCGCGACGCATTGAAGTATCTCGGCGACCCGCGCGGGTTCATTGCGTTCGCCGCGATGGGCCGCGTCGGGTTGATCCGGCGCATCGCTTTCCAGCAGCAGGAACTCGATCGGCATCTGCGCCACGATGCGGCGCAGGCGTTGCGCGCGTTCGTAGGTCACCGGGCCGCCAATACCGATACAAAAGTCCATGTCCCACAATTGTCGGGCCTGTTGTTCACTGCCGGAAAAACTGTGCACCACGCCGCACAGGCCGCCGGTGCGGCGCAGGGTCAGGCTGACTTCCTCCAGCGCAGCGCGTGCATGCACGATCACTGGCAAGTTCCGTTCGCGCGCCAGCTGCAGTTGCCGCAGGAAATAATGCCGCTGCAGCTCGTGGTCGAGGCCGTCCACATGAAAATCCAGGCCGATCTCGCCGACGGCGACCGCAGGGTTTTCGTCGAGCCATGCAGACAGGGCGTCCACATGTTCAGGCGCATGCTTGTCCAAAAACATAGGATGCAGACCGAAGGCCGGATGCAGCTGGTGGTGGTTTGCGCAAAGTGCCCTTATCCGTGGCCAGCTGTCGGCGTCGATGGCGGGTACGATCATCGTGTCCACGCCGGCGTGGCCGGCCCGTTCGATCACCTCATCGCGGTCGACGTCGAACGCATCGTCATCAAGGTGGACATGGCTGTCGACAAGCTTGGACATGTTGCGTTTTCCGTGCGCCGTAAGAGAGTTCTGCGATTAAAACGTGAAGATAATGTAACGAATGCGAGCTAGCTCCGATTCAGTTGGATAGCGGTTCAATGGCATCGCAGCTTATTGCGTGGATGCAACACCTGCGGGGCAATGCACAACAAACAGAGGAGAGGACGGTAATGAACAGGTTGATGGTCAATGTACTCAATGTGGCGATGGCAACGGCGCTTGTGACGGGCCTGTCGGCGTGCAACCGCAGTGCGGATGCCGGTGTTTCGAATGGTGCTGCTGATGCAGGTGCGAGCACGAGCGCAGATGCCAGCGTCAAGTATGCCAAGGTCGTGAGCGTCGATCCCGTGCATTCGACGGTGAACAATCCCCGCGAGGTCTGCCACGATGAGACCGTCTCGCATACGGCGCCGCCGAAGGATCAGCATCAGATCGCTGGCACCGCGATTGGTGCGGTGGCCGGTGGCCTGCTCGGTCACATGGTCGGCGGTGGCAAGGGCAACACCCTGGCCACGGTGGCCGGTGCCGTCGGCGGTGGCTATGCCGGCAATCGCATCGAGGCCAGCCGTCAGCACGCCCAGGTGACCACCTCGGTCGAGCGCAGGTGCGACACCGTCAACAACACCAGCAGCAAGATCGTCGGCTACGACGTGCGCTATGTGTACAACGGGGTTACCCGCACCGTGCGCATGGATCACGACCCGGGCGATCGGGTGCAGGTACAGGAAGGTGTGACGGCCGTGTCCGACGCTCGCTGAATCGAACCATTGAATAAGGAAGTGACCCGATGAACGCATTGACTAGCAAGCTTGCCTTGGCGGCTGCGCTGACGACCGGCCTTTTCCTTGTCGGCTGTACCACCGCTCCTTACAACAATGGCGGCAACTACAATCGTGGC
Organism: Rhodanobacter sp.; assembly: GCA_035943575.1. Taxonomy (GTDB): domain Bacteria; phylum Pseudomonadota; class Gammaproteobacteria; order Xanthomonadales; family Rhodanobacteraceae; genus Rhodanobacter. Next base: position 5,862 of record DASZCB010000535.1, read on the forward strand.
TACCAGAGCCAGCAGAGCGGTTACGGCAATGGCTACGGCAATCAGAACGGCCGTTGCCAGACGTGCGGCGTGGTGCAGGATGTGCAGCAGGTCTATACCGGTAGTGGCAGCAACGGCAATGGCGGCACGCTCGGAGCGATCATCGGTGCGGTCGCCGGCGGCGTCCTCGGCAATACCGTCGGCAAGGGCGATGGCCGCAAGGCTGCCACGGTAGTCGGTGCGGTCGCCGGTGGCGTCGTCGGTAACCAGATCGGCAAACGCAACGACAGTGGCGGCGATGCCGCCTGGCGCATCGTCGTGCGGCTGGACAACGGCCAGTACGCTACGGTGACCCAGCGCGAGGATCCCGGCCTTCGCAATGGCGATTATGTCGAAGTGCGCGGCGACCACGTCTACGCCCGCTGAGTTCATGGGTGCGATATGGACGTCCATACAAATGGACGTCCAAAATAAAAAGGCCCTCATGCGAGGGCCTTTTTTTATTGACGCAAATGCATGATTCGCAGGTCAGTTCACCGCGTAGAAAGCATGTTCGCCGATCGTCACGCTGGGGCGGTTGTGCGACCAAGCCGGAGAAATTGCGGTGGTGGCGAAGTGATCGGCGCGAGGTACCAGCATGCGGCGCTGCGCCAAGGGCAATTGCCAGTTGTGGATCGACCTGCCGGCTACCTGCCATGCCTTGTTGAACGCTTCGAGACTGTCGACCTCGAACGAACCGGCGGTGGTTGTTGTCGCAAACTGATGTGGTGCGGTCACCACCTTGCATACGGTCGCGCCCCATTGGCCGCGATCGCGGCGGCGCAGTGCAACTTCGGCTACGGCAAGCTGACCAACGGTCGACTCGCTGCGCGCTTCCAGATACACGGTGGTAGCCAGGCAAGCCTGATCAGCGACGGGCTGCGGCATCAATGATGTCAGCCACAACAACATGGAAAGTTTCATGGTTCTGCCTCCAACGTGCTGTACGCGCAAAGCAGACTGCAAGCTTTGAGCGCCATTGCGGTGGACGGGCGGGCAGGCCGTTCCACCTGGATTTATACGCCGTGACCGAAACTTGTGGTCGGGCGCTTTGCCACGGGATTGTGGCGGTTCGAGCGGCGTGTCTATGCCGATCGGGAGTTGGGTGCTGCTGGGCGTTGCGCGTGCCGGTTCGGCCGTGTTGCCTGCAACTGCTACGCACTCGTGGATAGTAAGGCGAGTGCCATCCGGCGATGATTCTGCCGGGTCGCGCCGATTCGGATTCATCCGGTTCGTCGCGTACTTCGACATCCCGTATTCCGGATGTCGCGATATTCCATCGACGGAGCCTAGTGGTGGAATCTGCCACCGGCAAGTGCCGAGGGGTGGAGTTTAACTGACACTCATCCTGCGCTGGCAAGTGTCATCAGGATTTTGTTCAGATGCCATGCATGACTTATGCCTGCCAAGATGTGTCGAGATGCATCACGAGGTTGTCGTTGAGTGGGTCCAACCAACCGTCGCGCACCTGCGCAGCAACATCATCTGTCAATATGACGAGTGCCACGATGCGCTCATGCGTGGTGATCACATCGAGTACACAACCGACTTCGCGATCATCGCTGCGCAGCACGTCGCCGGCATGTGCTGTCTGCGACAAGGTGACGCAATGCAGATGTCGTTTGTGACCGCCGCGAAAATGCAGTCGCGCGACAATCTCCTGGCCGGGATAGCAACCCTTGTCGATGGCGACCGCCTGCAGGCGCTGCAACGACAAGGCCGCCGGCAGCAACTCATTCAATGTCTGCGTCGGCAGCCACGGCCAGCCTGCGTGCAGTTGCGGCAGCTGCCACACATCGTCGCCGCTGCCAGAGGCAGTAATGCGCAGACTGTGTGTGGCACAGCCCAGCGAGAGCGCATCGGGATCATCGTGAATCGCGTGCAGCGGCAAGGCCGGGCCGGTGCCTAGTGCGCGCGGCGGCAGCGCGGTCAAGCTGAGCTTCGAACGAAACACGAAACGTTGCAGCGCCTCGACCATCGTCGCCGCACTGCCGCCACGCAGCAGCAGCAGGTAACGATCATCGGCGAGTCGCGCCAGATGAAACAGCGCACGCACGCGGCCTTGTGGATCGAGCCATGCACTGAACTGCCACTGGCCGACAGCGAGCGAGCTGACCTTGCTGCTGAACTGGGCATGCGCGAACGCCATTGCGTCAGCGCCTTCGATCAGCAGGGTTTCCGCAGGGTGGGATGTCGGCATAGGCAACTGTAGGTTGGGGCGGTGGAAACCTGTCGCAAGTGCAGACAATACAGATGTCATCGCCAATACGGTGTCGCGGTCAAGGTTGTGCTGCTTTGCCGCAGGTATTAACCTTTGCCGGCTTACGAAAAACCATGTCAGATACCTCTTCCTCAGCCGAGTCCACACCTGCTTCCGTTCCGACGGGAACAATTGCCGTGCCTGTGGGCCCGGTGCAGGACGAGGCGCTGGTGGAGCGGCCGGCTCCGGATCCCACACGTTATGGCGACTGGGAAAAGAACGGACGTTGTATCGACTTCTGAGCGATCGTCACGGCGCTCGTCGTCGTGTGCTGGCCAGGGGATGACGCGGTACGAACATCAGCGATTCCACACAGGATAGCCGCCATGGCAGACACGCAACGACCGCTCTCTCCGCACCTTCAGATCTACAAGCGGCAGGTGCAGATGATGACTTCCATAGTGCACCGCGCCACTGGCATCGCGCTGGCGGTCGGGAGCCTGCTGGTGGTAGGTGGCCTGCTGCATCTGGCCGCAGGCGAAGACAGCTTCAACCACTTCAAGCGCATCATCGGCAGCCCGCTCGGCATGGTGTTGCTGATCGGCTGGAGCTGGGCGCTGTTCTATCACCTGTGCAACGGGATCCGGCACCTGATCCAGGACGCTGGCCTCGGTTACGAGATTCCTCAGTTCGTGCGTTCCAGCTGGTTGTCGGTCGCCGGCAGCATCGTGCTCACAGTGCTGGTATGGGCTTATGTGATGACGGCTGGAGGTGCTGCATGAGCGCGAAGGAGACTGTCGTGAAAGACCGGCGCCATCCGCTGAAGATTGCCCGCGGGCTGGGTTCGTCGCAGTCCGGCGTGGGTCACTGGTGGACCCAGCGGGTGACTGCCGCAGCGCTGGTGCTGCTGGGCGTGTGGTTTGTGATCACCGTGTTGTGCCTGCTGCACGCCGACTATG
>DASZCB010000536.1:0-4235 GCA_035943575.1 Rhodanobacter sp.
CACTTGGCTCCGTCGTTACCGCGAGTCAGACAAGGATGTCCGTGCGCTTATCGATCGTACACAGGAACGCGGGAATCGCACACCGCGCTATTGCCTGGAGGTTGTCGAAATCGTCGACGACGTGATTCAGACGCGCTATCTCACCCTCGAGCGTCCGACGCAGGCGGATACGCTCGAGGATATACAGGGACGCATAGAGCAGGAAAACAGGGTCCGGCCGAAGTCCGAGGCGTTGCCGGTTCCGACGAAGGCAATGCTCAAAAAGCGGATTGCAGAAGTTCCAGCGTTCGATGTCTTCGCAGCTCGCTACGGCTTGCCTGCGGCACGAATCAAATTCAGGACTTGCTGGGATGGAGTGCTGGCGCTGAAGCCGCTGGCCCGCGTGGCTATGGATCACTATCGGATGAACTTGTTTGTCGTCGACGAAGAAAGCGGCCTGCCGCTGGGGCGACCTTGGTTGACGCTCCTTCTGGACGAGTGCACGCGTTGCGTCGTTGGGTACTACCTGGGGTTCGATGAGCCGTCCAACATCAATGTGGCACGCGCAATACGTCATGCGATCGCTCCGAAGGATTTGACTGGCGAAGGCATCGAACTGGTCAACGATTGGGATGTTTGGGGCGTCATAGATGTCATCGTTGTCGACAACGGCCTGGAACTCCATGGGGAAACCATGGAGCAGGGATGCGCGCAGTTCGGCATGAAAATTCAGTATTGCCCCCGGAAGAAACCTTGGTACAAAGGCAAGATCGAACGATTCTTTCGAACCGTCGATCAGGGACTAACGTCGGCCATTCCAGGGAAGACTTTCGGCAGCATTTTCGAGCGCGCTGACTACGACCCCAGTAAGCATGCGGTGGTTCGTTTGTCGACGCTGCGTGAGGTTGTTCTGAAGTGGATTGTCGACTACTACCATCAGAAAGAGCATCGCACGTTGGGCATGAGTCCTGCGCAGGCCTGGCGGGAGAGCATCGAACAGGTCGACAGGTATTTGCCGTCATCATCCGTACTACTGGATGCCGCTTTCAGCAAATCGGATGTGCGGCGCCTCACCAAAGATGGTATCGAATTCGACTCGCTCTTCTATCAAAGCGAGGATCTTCGGCGTATTCGAGAATCCTTGGGCAGTGAGATCGACGTCGAGATCCGCGTCATGGACGATGATCTGGGGTGGGTCATGGTCGTGGTCTCTGACTCAAAGACCATCGTACGAGTGGGTGCGGTCGCGCAAGATTACGCTACGGGTCTGACGCGCTGGCAGCACACGATCTGCAAGCGTTACAAACGACTTCGTTTCAAGCGTGATGGGGTACACCTCGAACTATTTGAAGCGAAAACCCAGATACGCGAGCTTATCGCCAGAGATACCAATCTGGTCAAACGCGCCAGCCGTACGCGCCAGAAGCGCTTCATGGGTGACGAAGCACTCGCCGCGCAAAAATCCGTCACAGCCACGCCGGCGCCCTCCGCTGAACCTTCGGCAGCGCCACTAGCAAGCGCTGCGGGCGAACTGTCGCAACCTTACGTCGCGCCCCCTTTGGCCGCTGTGCCCAAGTACAAGCCGATCGTGTCCGCTGCGCAGTCATTTACACCTGCAAAGGAGATTTCCGTATGAGCCACACCCCCGACTTTGAGTCTTACCGGGATCTGCTTTCGCGCATCCGCATTCCACACCCTGCATTCGAACTGGCCGGGTGCGAGCTTATGCACGCGTATCGAGGAGTGGGTTATTCGGATTTTCCTCGGTACCTCCAGCTCTCAGGCCCTAGTCGTGCCGGCAAGACGTGCCTCGTTACGGATTTCATGAAAACGGCGCCGGCCATTCAACGGCAGGAGGGATTGCATCGGCCCATCGTTTACGCCCCCATTCCGCCCAAAGGCACCACGATGGGTGTGATCGAGAACCTCCTGCGTGCCTTGGGTGATCCGCACTGGGCTCGGGGAACCGAGACCAACAAACTGTCGCGGTTGTTGCTGCAGCTCTCCGAATGCGGCTGCCGCATGATTGTTCTGGATGAGTTCCAGCATCTTGTCGACAAAGGGCAAAACAAGACGCTGAAACGAACTGTGGATTTTATCAAGGCACTGGCCGAGCCCAACCGTTGGGCTCTCGTGGCCAGCGGACTGAGCGAGGCTCAGGCTGCGATCGACGGGGACGCGCAACTCAGCGGTCGTTTTGACGCACCTCTGGAAATTGCACGTTTTGAGTGGACCGATGCTGTTCTTCATAAACAGTACCGCGGTGTACTTGCTGCCTTTGAGGAGGCACTTGCGCCATTTGAGCTTCCCTCCTTGGAAGGCGAGGAGCTGGCGCTGCGGTTTTATCTGGCTACCGGCGGTTTGATGGGACTAATCGTGAAACTCCTGCAGCGCGTGATCGAAGACGCGATCGACGAGGAACGGCTGACAATCCGCATGCCTCATTTGAATGATGCGTTTAGACGAGCGATTCGATTCGCCAGCCGGTTACGCGATGGCGACGGACCCTTCGAGATGAAGCTGTTCGGGGCTCCGCTGGAGGAGCGTAGAGGTGAAGCGGTGCGAATGGCCACGGCGCTGGACGACGATCCTCCGGTCGCGCCATCCCCAACATCGGATAGTAAGGCGCCTAAGCAGTCTCGCAAGACTATCGGAGATCACAAACGAGAAATGGCGGAGGCGCTGTGATAGCCAAGACGCACGGTAATCAGCCAACCTCCATGGCCAGCGGCCACCGTGTCATTCGCACAGAGACTTCGATTCCAGAGTTGCATGCCCTTGTACCCGCTCGCGCGAAACGGTTGCTCCGGACACCCGCGCCGCTTGAAAGGGAGTCGCTGCTTCCCTATGCCTTGCGATTGTCCGAGGCTAACGGCTACCTCACGCCGGGCTACTTCCTGACGGCGCCTACCGCGACGCAATTTTCCGTGTCGCGCCATGTGGCGGTCACGCTTATTCGTGAGAGTGCAGACCTTGACGAAGGTCAGATGGCAAGATTGATATATGCGTCTGTTGAAGATGACGCTACGAGTGGGCGCCTATTAGGTAAGCGCGTCGGATTGTATGACCTTCAACTGCGGTCACCCAGGATTTGTCCTACCTGTGTCGATGACAATGGCCACATCGAGGCGTTGTGGGATCTGGCTTGGGTCACGGCGTGTCCGGTACACGCGCGTAAGCTACTCGACACTTGCCCGGTATGCTCCACACGATTCTCTTGGTCGAGACCCGGTATTGCCAAATGTCCGCAGGGACATGACGTAAGCAAACTTATCTGTGTTGAAGCGACGCGTGAAGAAGTGGCCATCGCGCGCTTCCTGGCCGTAAAGCTTTATGGTGAAGTCGTCCCTGGACAGCCCGAGCCAACGGAAGGTTCGCATCTTTCTGCAATGCCACTCTATGAGACGTGTCGTCTTGCTGCGAAATTGGTCAATTGCCAATCGATGCGAACAAGCACCACGAAGCGGACGGTACGAGGATGCAGCAACCTTATATCTCATGCGGGAAGTATGACCTCGCTTCATGCCCTCCTATGTGGCTCGACGCGTGATCGGGAGATGCTCTTCGAGACACTAAGCATCGACCCCATGACAGGGGCCAAGCATCGGTCGTTTCATGCTGCGTTCCATTGGCTACTTACGTTATTTCCCAAAGAACGGGCGGTCGAAATCATGTCACCGCTCCTCAAGGAGCTATTCACCTTTGCGGCTGAACATTGGCCTCACTCGCGGTTGGGTCGAACTGCGGAAGCCTTCCAACCGTTCGTCGTTCCGAGCAAATGGATGAGCGCAGCCGCAGCGGCAAAGAGGATCGGCGTCATCGATTACAAGATAACGCAGGGCATAGCCACAGGAGATATACCCCATAAGCAGGTCTCCGATAAGCTCACCCATCATGTGGTGGTGCCGGTCGCATGGGTAGTGGAACAGGCGGCCGTTCTGAAGCGCTCCATGCATAGCAAGCGCCTGCGGAAACGTTTCTCGTTCAGCACTCGCGTGTTGGAGATATTGAGGGAGAACCGCATCTACACGCCATCGCTCAAGGCAAACTCTGGCCAAATCCTTGAACATGACATCAGACTTCTTGCCAATCGCCTGCTCCACGGATCAACGGACAAAATCAATTCGGCATCCACGTGCGACGTAACATTCCACGACCTGATGTACGGTCACGCGTCGGATACGTCGAAGGCTGCGATGGTGATGGCCATTTTGAATGGATACTTGAAGTCCAAAGGAAACGTCGCCGGCAAGACC
>DASZCB010000537.1:0-2585 GCA_035943575.1 Rhodanobacter sp.
CCGATTGAGAACTTAGTTCTGCCTTTTGCCTCCAAGTGGCTGCCACGCATCGCTATATTTCGAGCAGCGTTGCGCGGCAAGGAGATGTTCGAGGATCAGCGAGGCGCTCCCACTAAGTTTTGATCATCAACTCTAAGAACCGCCCAATAGAGTGCCTCGATGCCCATGCGCCGCATCGGCGTGGTCACATGCTTGCGACCCAACGTGATGCCGTCACGGCCCAGTAGACCACGCAGCATCCGACTGCCAGCAACCCAGACGATACCTCTACGCTTAACCATCAGTACTTCTCAAAGCTCGGCAGAATATTCAACGGGGCCTGAGGAATGGCACAGGCCCTACCGGCTAGGAAGACGCGCTTCATTCGACACAAACGTCCCGCCGCCCATGTTTCCTCCGTGCAAGGTAAAGCACAACGGGCCAGCGGTAGTCGACGTCGGCATTTTGAAGAACACGTGGTAGGTCAACTCGCCACCAGACTCAGCAGCCGCGACATAGTCAGAGGCGGGCTTCGCGTATGGAGCGATTTCGCTGGACTGCCAGTAGATTCCGCCATAGGTGCCATCGAAGCGGGGTTGAGAAGGTTTGCCGCAGGTGCTGACATCGAAGAACAGATTGTATTCGTGCGACTTCGCCAGCTTCAGCAAATCGACCTTCGTGGTGAAGTCCAACCGGCTGAGTTCACGTGACGGCCGCGGCTCCGCACTCATCCACTCGATCTGCAATTCGGACTTGAGGTCGACGGTCTTCACGGCGGAGATTTGGAGATCCTGGGGGCCTTCGCGGGCGATGACCGCGCAACTGGCGACCATGCCTGCCAGACCTACCGCACAAAGGAATCTGGCGGCCACTTGCGAGTTATTGATCATTGGTCTGACCTGTCAGCACCTGGATGGGGCTGCGCGCACCTGGTCCCACCGCATTCATCATGCCGTTGAAATCGGCATGGACGTTGTCCGCTCCGATATACGACGTGGCAAACCCTTGTGGTCCCGAGTTCCAAGCCCCGCCAAGGCCGGCGATGAAGTTGGAGATCTGAAACGCGCTACCGCCCGTGCCATTCACGTCGACCCACAGTTTGGCGTGCGCAGCGATGTCCGCGTAGTCGTGGCCGTGGAATCGACTGACCGGATCGATGGTGATGAGCATGTCGACCTGGCGGCAGGCTTTCTGTGCGACCCGCGCTGCGGTGTCGCCGCCATAGCTGTGCCCAATAAGGTTAATGGGTTCGTTCTTGTTGAGGGAGTTGACGAGGGCCAGGATCTGGTCCTGCTGGTCCCAGGTGAAATAGTTCGAGTCAGGATGAGACTGGTGGTATTGGGCGTAATAACTGCCCACGATCTGCGACGATGAGTCGCCAGCCCCACCGATGAAAATGTCCCGTAAGCCCAGAGGATCAATACGCATGAGCGGTGAATTGCTGACCGCGGCATACGTGCTCGGCCCACCCTTCAATCCGATGGGGTCGGACTGGAGGAAGCGCGCTTGCGCGGAATGGCAAAAGGTCAGCGCCGACAGGACGAAAACTGCCGCGAAGGTGTGCTTCATCATTGTGCAGCTCCTTGTGTTTTGAGGTGCTGAATCCACTTCACGTAGGCCGCTTTGTGTTCCGGTGTTTCCCCTTGCCAGCCCAGCGCATCGGCTTGAGCAAAGATCGCCTGATTGGCATTCTCCAAGCTCAGGTAGTCACTACGCGAGGACGCCGGGATGTTCTTCGGCGATCCGTAGCGCTTGTCCGACAACTGTGCAAAGCCATCGCCGCGGTAAATCATGACGCGCACATTCTTCGGATCGGCTTTGAGCATGACATCGGTGAGCGCCAACAGCTTTTCGGGTTGGTTGGTGCTGTAGTAGAACTCCGCCAAAGTGTCGATGATTACCATGGCTGATTGCTTCTGTGTAAGGGTTTGCAACCAAACCTTGTTTTTCACCGCTAAAGGCGGAATGCCCAAGCGCTCGATGTAATGCTGCTCGGTCATGCCGCCGTAGCTGGTGACTTCAAGGTTGGTCCAGGTGCCATCATCCTTCCGGAACTTGGCGAAATCATGGAGAGGCCCAGTCGAGAGAGTGATGGGCAAGCCCAGCTTCTGACCCAAAATAACGAACATCACGGGCATTGAAACGCAGTTGCCCAGACGTGAGGCTAGGAAGTAAGAAAGAAGTTTGTCGTCGTTATTCTTGCCAAATGGATTGTCCAGGTCATACCGGAACGGACGATAGTCGTTCCAGGGACCGGCATCACGCATCGTGGAAAGCAGCGTCATACCCTTCACTTCCGGATCAGTGGCATCACCCTGCGGAAAGCGCGCCCGTGCATTGGCGGCGAGCACATCGAGCTGGTGGAGCACAGCCATTTCGCTGACACGCGGATCAATCATCCGCTCTACCGCAATCTCTACCTGTGTCAGGTCAAAGCGATCGTCTGGCTGCGCCAGAATGTCCTTGATGATGGCCAGGTCTGCCGGCGATGCGGTACGATTCGTCGACATGTCGAGCCGGCTTGCTTGGCGGCCCTCGCCGGCACGCGTCTGCTTGGTGGTGGGCAACGCCATGAGGGCATCATTGATGTCCTGCGTGCTTTGCGC
>DASZCB010000538.1:0-2200 GCA_035943575.1 Rhodanobacter sp.
GGTGCTGGTGACCGGATCGACTTTCGCCGATGCCTTGTGGCAGCCGCAGACGCTGGTTGCGTTTGTCGGCGCATTCATCGGCAGCGTGGCGATGTGGTGGATCTATTTCGACCTCGGTGCCGAGCGCGGCAGTCAGGCGATCCGGCACGCTGTCGATCCTGGCCGCACGGCACGGATCGCCTACACCTACCTGCACCTGCTGATCGTTGCCGGCATCATCGTCAGTGCGGTCGCCGATGAGTTGACCTTGCGCGATTCGCGGCAGCGCGTCGACACCATCGGCAGCGCCGTCCTGCTGGGTGGCCCGGCGCTGTATCTGCTGGGCAATGCATTGTTCAAGAAGACGGTGAATGACATCAACCTGCCACTGTCGCATCTCATCGGTCTAGGTCTGCTGGCGGCGCTGACCATCGCTCTCGTCTGGCAACCCCTGAACGTGCTCGCGCTTGGGTTGGCGACAAGCTCGGTACTGGTGCTGGTGGCACTGTGGGAAACCGTTTCGCTGCGTCACCTGCGCCGCAAACTGCGTGACGCGCCGGCGCCGTGACTGATGGCAGGGCATGACGGCTGGCCCATGCCGCGGCGCTGACGGCGAGCGCATCGTGGCAGCGTGGGCCGGTCAACGGGTATCGGCCATCGGCACGGGGAAACACTCATGCGCAAGACATTCTCGCTGCTCACGCTGGCTGTCGGCATGGCCCTCGCTGCACAGGTACAGGCACACGGCCTGCATATCAACAACGACCAGTGCGGTTTCACCACGAACTACGACGTGCGGGTGAACCCGGCCGGCATCGCGTTCGATCGCGAAGCCGGCCAACCGACCAGCATCTTCATGCATGACGGTCGCCTGCGTGTGGACGGCAGGCCGGTGGCCGTTTCCGACGCCGACGCCGGCCGCCTGCGCCAATACGAGGGCCACGTGCGCACGTTGCTGCCGGAAGTGGCGGGGATCGTGCGCGAAGGATTGGACATCGGCTTTTCCGCCATGACCACCGTCGCCACCACCTTTGCCGAGAACAGCGAGGAGCGTCAGCTCCTGCTCGAACGGCTCAACCGCAATCATGTGGCAGCGCTGCGGCAGATTGACCAGGGTATCGGCAGCGATGTGTGGAAGCTGCATGAGATGACGGACGTGATCGAGCAGGGCGTAGAGGGTACCGTGTCGGAAATGGTCGGCACGGTCACCGCCAACGCGGTGAAGGCAGCGCTCAGCGGCGATCAGAGCAAGGTCGCTGCCTTGCAGGCCCGCGCCGATTCGCTGGACAAGAGCATCGACAAGGAAGTGAATGCGCGCGCAGACAGACTCGGCCAGCGCGCCGAGGCGCTATGCCCGCGCCTGACCACGATGGAACAGCTGCAGCAGCAGCTGCAGTTCCGTCTCAGCGATGGTTCGCGACTGCAATTGCTGAGTCGCGAGAAGAATCACGACGGCGAGCCGCCGCACAAGGATAAGATGGCTACTCGCTGAGACCGCCGGCAAAATTGCCCCGGCCACCCTGTTAGGCTGATCCTCGATTTTCTGCACGAGGCGAAGCCATGCTCGATATGTCAGCCGCGCCGCCGGCTACCACGGCGGCGACACATGAGGTTTCCGCGTATACCGACCAGGCGGTGCAGATCGGCTTGCACCTGATCGGCGCACTGCTGGTGCTGCTGGTCGGCCTGTGGCTCGCGCGCCGGCTGGCCAATTTCGCCCAGCGCGCGCTGGGCCGCGCGAATTTGGATTCCACGCTCAGCGGCTTCCTGCGCAACCTGATCTACGGTGTGCTGGTTGCCTTGCTGCTGGTCACCGCGCTGGGCGTGCTGGGCGTGCCGTCGGCGCCGATGGTTGCCGCGCTCGGCACCGCCGGACTGGCGATCGGACTGGCGCTGCAGGGCTCGCTCAGCAATCTGGCGTGGGGCGTGCTGCTGGTGGTGTTCCGGCCATTCCGGGTTGGCGATTACGTTACCGCCGGCAGCATCGAGGGCAAGGTCGAGCAGATCAATCTGATGCATACCCTGCTGATCTAGCCGGACAACCGTGAGGCGATCCTGCCGAACGCGAAGATCGGCAGCGACGTGATCATCAACTTCAACCGTCTTGGCACGCGGCGCTTCGAGCTGAAATTCGGCATCGCCTATCGCGACGATGTAGACAAGGTGATGGCAACGATCGCGCGGTTGTTCGCAGCCGATGCGCGCATCCTGAAAGATCCGG
>DASZCB010000539.1:0-1917 GCA_035943575.1 Rhodanobacter sp.
GCTTCAGCGCGTATGCGAATGGTTCGGTAATCGACGCGAAGTTCAAACGCTCCAGGCTCGACCTGCCGAACGTGCCATCCAGCACCGCGGCGCTGGGCGTGATGTTCGACCAGAGCGGTTTCTTCGCCTCGCTGGGCGAGAAGTACATCGGCGGGCAGAAGGTGTATGACGGCAGCCTCAATCCCGACAACGCCGCCTCGGTCACTGGGGTCGGCAGCAGCGGTGGTTTCTGGAGCGCGGCGATGAGCCTCGGCTACGGCCAGAACCTCTCGGGTTCGTTCTTCAAGAGCTACAAACTGCGCCTGCAGGTGGACAACCTGTTCGACGCACAGCATCAGGTGGCCGATTCCCAGAAGGGCAAGGACACCTATTACCTGGTATTGCCGGGGCGCAGCTGGTTCGCCTCGGTGTCGTTCGCCCTCTGACCATGACCGGGACCCTGCGCATGACTCACGTATCGACACGGCTCGGCGGTGTGCTGCTTGGCTTGCTATTGCTGTGCGGCGGTAAAGTATCGGCGGCCGAACGCTATCTCGACGATGCCAAACTGCACAATGCAGTGGCGCTGCTGCCGGCACCATCGCCGCTGGGCACGGCCGAGGATATCGCCGATCGCAGCATGACCTTCAACGTCTATACCACCCGCACCGCGGAGCAGGCGGCGCAGGCGAAGGCGGATGAGACGTTCGATGCGTTCTCGTTCGCTGCCGTGCTGGGCTCCGGTTTCACCGCGCAACGGTTGCCGCATGTTGCGGCGCTGTTCGATGAAGTGAAGAAAGAGGCGAATAAGGCCAAGAACGAGGCCAAGCAAAGCTTCCGGCGCGAGCGTCCGTGTCCGGTCAACTCCTGTCAGTGGGATCCGGAAGAAGATGCACAGGACTGGAAGAACCGCGACTACGGTTACCCGAGCGGGCACAGCACGCGCGCCACGGTGTTCGCGATCCTGCTCGGTCATCTGCTGCCGCAGCGTGCCGACGCGCTCGATCGTTATGCCCGTGAAGTGGGCTGGCGCCGGGTGATACGCGGCGTGCACACGCCGCAGGACATCTATGCCGGACGCGTGCTCGGTCAGACGTTGGCGCGTGATTTCCTGGCTAGCCCGGCGATGCGTGCCGATCTGGATGCGGCGGCACGCGAGCTGGATGCGGCGGGATTCGCGACCGCCGCTGCACCGACGAAGCGGGCCGCAGCCAAGGTCAGCGGTTAAAGCAGATGCACGGCGGTGGGAATCGTCGCGCCGAACCACTTGTGCCGTTCGTCGCGACAGCTCGGGCTGCCCATCGCGTACTTGCGGCAAATCGTGGGACGCTCGTCGTAGATGGTGCAGCCGGAGGTATTTGGATTGACCGCGGCGCACCAGCCGTCCTCACCTTTGGCGAGGGTTTCCATGCCGTGTTCGTCGCGGGCGATCAGCCATGCTGGCACGTGATCTTCGGGCATCAACACCACGGTGAGGCGACAGCACACAGCCTCGCAAGTCGTGCATTGCACGCTGGGGTCGACGCTTTCTGCGTAAGGGTCGAGATCGGGCTGGGGGAAATTGTTCACTCGTCAGCATGACAGCTTCGTCCGGCGCGAATGTGAATCGCATGTTGCGAGCTGGCGGGTTCAATCCTTCGTGTCGCGCCACAACGCCTGCCAGCCATCAGTGCCGAGGCGTTGCAATGTCTCGATATTGCGCCGATAGATGCTGTCGGTATCGCTCATCGCGTCCATCGCACGTTCGATGCTCGATTCGCGCAACAGATGCAGCGTGGGGTAGGGCGAGCGGTTGCTGAAGTTCTCGATCGCGTCGGGCGCGCTGTCGGCGAACTGGTAATCAGGGTGGAAGCTGGCGACCTGCCACTCGCCTTCCAACCCCAGCGTCTGCACCGCCGCATCGGCGACGTCGAGGAAGTCGTTGTAGTCGAGGAAGTC
>DASZCB010000540.1:0-1864 GCA_035943575.1 Rhodanobacter sp.
ACCAGCTCGCGCGACCACAGCGGCAGGCGCAGTTGCAGCAGCTGGCCACTGCGTTCGATCGCATGGCCGATACGCTCGAACCAGATGCCGCGTTGTTCGGGTTGCACCTCGGCCGGGGTAATCACATAGCGCGTGGGCAGCCGCAAGGCCTGCAGGATCGAGCGATCGGCCGGAGCCAGGATCGACGGATCGATGTGTTCCGGCAGCAGCCATTGCAACGCCTGCCCTTCCAGCGATTGCGGCTCGCCTTCCCACTGATCGGTCTGCCAGACATCCAGCAACAGCACACGCTCGACGTAATGGCACGGCACCCGGATCAGCGGCTCGGCACGCAGCAGGGTGATGCCGAGTTCCTCGTGAAGCTCACGTGCCAGTCCCGCCAGCGGCGCTTCGCCAAGTTCGAGTTTGCCACCGGGAAACTCCCACATGCCGGCGAGATGCTTGCCCGGTGGACGCTGCGCCAGTAGCACGCGCCCCTCAGCATCGAGCATGACGCCGGCCATCACATGCATGACGGGCTTCGGCGCGGCCGGCGCCGGCATCAGCTGTTGCGCAGGTATTCGACCATGTCGAAATCGTAGGCGTGTTCGGCATCGGCCTTGTGGTGCACGCGCGAAACCTCGACCCAGTCGCTGAAATGTATGCCGGGGAAGAACGTATCTGCACCGTCAATCGCGGCGCTGACCCAGGTCAGATACATGCGACGCGCACGCGGCAACGCTTCGGAGAACACCATGCCGCCGCCGATCACCATCAGACCGGTATTGTCGGTGCGCGCCAGCGCCTCTTCCACCGTGCGCACGGTGATCTGGCCGGGGAACGGTGCCTCATGCTTGCGCGACAACACCAGGTTGACCCGATCCGGCAGCGCGCGACCAATCGATACAGCGGTGTTGTAGCCCATCAACACATTCTTGCCGACGGTCAGTTGCTTGAACCAGCGCAAGTCATCGGGCAGATGCCAGGGCAACTGACCCTGACGGCCAATGGCGAAATTTTCGTCGAGCGCGGCAATCAGCGAAATAGCCATAACGAGTCCTTGAAAGGCTTGAGCAATGGAGGGGCCTGCGCCGGTGACCGGCACCGCCGATTGCGTCGAATCTTAGCAGGCTGCGCCGACCCTGCGGCAGCATCGGCGCTTCGCAGATATTTGCGGGAAGTACCGCGACTGGCTCTGCCAGCGCACAACGGCGCGACCCTACACGGCCACAGCGCCCTTGATTGCCGGATGCGACTGATAACCCTCGATTGCGATGTCCTCGTAGCGGAAATCGAAGATCGAATGTACCGCGGGATTGAGCTTCAACCGCGGCAGCGGCAGCGCCTCGCGGCTCAACTGCAACCGCGCCTGCTCCACATGATTGTTGTATAGATGCGCATCGCCCAGCGTGTGCACGAAATCGCCCACGCCCAGTCCGCATACCTGCGCAACCATGTGGGTAAGCAGCGCGTAGCTGGCGATGTTGAACGGCACGCCGAGGAAAATGTCGCCCGAACGCTGGTACAGCTGGCAGCTCAACTTGCCGTTGGCTACGTAGAACTGGAACAGGCTGTGGCATGGCAGCAGCGCCATCTTCGGCAGCTCGCCCACGTTCCACGCGCTGACGATCAACCGGCGCGAATCCGGATTGCGCTTAATCTCGTCGATCACCCAGGCGATTTGGTCGATCACGCCGCCATCGGCGGTCGGCCACGCGCGCCATTGCTGGCCGTAGACCGGGCCGAGGTCGCCGTTCGCATCGGCCCACTCGTCCCAGATGCGCACGCCGTGTTCTTTCAGGTAGGCGATGTTGGTGTCGCCGCGCAGGAACCAGATCAACTCGTGCACGATCGACTTCAGATGCAGCTTCTTGGTGGTGACCAG
>DASZCB010000541.1:0-5256 GCA_035943575.1 Rhodanobacter sp.
ACGTGCTGATGGAAGGCCAGAGCGCCAACTGCCCGCCGACACCGGTCGAGGCCGAGCATCCGCTATTCATCCTGTACACCTCCGGCTCCACCGGCAAGCCGAAGGGCGTGCTGCACAGCACCGGTGGCTACCTGGTATTCGCCAGCTACACGCATGAGCTGGTGTTCGACCTGCGCGATGACGATGTCTACTGGTGCACCGCCGACGTCGGTTGGGTCACCGGCCACAGCTACGTGGTGTACGGGCCGCTGGCGAACGGTGCGACCACGCTGATGTTCGAGGGCGTGCCGAATTATCCGGACTTCAGCCGCTTCTGGCAGGTGATCGACAAGCACCAGGTCAGCCTGTTCTACACCGCGCCCACCGCGATCCGCGCGCTGATGCGCGAGGGCGAGGCGCCGGTGAAGGCGTGCTCGCGCGCGTCCTTGCGCCTGCTCGGCTCGGTCGGCGAACCGATCAACCCGGAAGCGTGGGAGTGGTACCACCGGGTGATCGGCGACGAGCGTTGCCCGATCGTCGACACCTGGTGGCAGACCGAGACCGGCGGCATCATGATCACGCCGCTGCCCGGCGCGATCGCGACCAAACCCGGCTCGGCCACGCTGCCGTTCTTCGGCATCAAGCCTGCGATCGTCGACGCCGACGGCAACGTGCAGGAAGGCGTGGCCGAGGGCAACTTGCTGATCGCCGATTCATGGCCCGGCCAGGTGCGTACCATCTATGGCGATCACCAGCGCTTCATCGAAACCTACTTCAGCGCCTATCCCGGCAGCTATTTCACCGGTGACGGTGCGCGTCGTGACGAGGACGGCTACTACTGGATCACCGGCCGCGTCGACGACGTGATCAATGTCAGCGGTCATCGTCTCGGCACCGCCGAGGTGGAGAGCGCGCTGGTGGCGCATCCGAAAGTCGCCGAGGCGGCCGTGGTCGGCTGCCCGCACGACATCAAGGGCCAGGGCATCTACGCGTACGTCACCTTGATTGCCGGCGAAACAGGCAGCGACGAATTGCGCAAGGAATTGATCGCCTGGGTGCGCAAGGAAATCGGCCCGATCGCCACGCCGGATTATCTGCAGTGGGCGCCGGGTCTGCCGAAGACCCGCTCGGGCAAGATCATGCGGCGCATCCTGCGCAAGATCGGCGAGAACCTGCCCGACCAGCTCGGCGACATCACCACCCTGGCCGACCCCAGCGTAGTGAAGAACCTGGTCGACGAGCGCTTGATCAAATAAGAGCACCGGCAGTAGCCCACCCTGTACGCGATGCTTCTGCTCAAGTAGGGGAAAGAGCATCGCGCACAAGGTGCACTCCTGCACCGCCCAAGGACACCATGCCCGACATTCTGATCGCCGATGACCACCCGCTGTTCCGTGATGCCTTGCAGCGTGCGGTGCTCACCGCGGTGCCGCAGGCGCGGGTGCACAACGCGGACAGCGTGCATGCATTGCTTGGCTTGATCGAACAATTCCCCGACGCCGAGTTGCTGCTGCTCGACTTGCACATGCCCGGCGCGCGCGGCTATTCCGCGTTGGCACATATCCGCGGGCAATATCCAGGCCTGCCCACCATCGTGGTGTCCGGCCATGAAGAGGCGCAGGTGGCACGCCGCGCCCTGGCACACGGCGCGTCGGCGTATATCCCGAAATCCACGGCCAGCGAGGATATCGTCGTGGCGATCCGCGCCGTGCTCGACGGCGATGTCTGGCTGCCGCATCCGCAGCTTGGTGGCAGCAGCGAACTCAAACCCGACGAAGCCGCCGCCGCCGCACAGATCGCCACGCTGACACCACAGCAGTTCCGCGTGATGACGATGATCGCCGAGGGCCTGCTCAACAAGCAGATCGCGTGGGAACTCGGCGTCTCCGAAGCCACCGTGAAAGCGCACATGACCGCGATCATGCGCAAGCTCGGCGTCAACAACCGCACCCAGGTCGCACTGATCGCCAGCCATCTGGCGGTGGATCAGGAAAGCATGCCAGCGCTGCCCGAGAACGCCGACTGAAGCAACGGAGTGCGTGGTGCTAGCGGCGCAGCAAGGCGGTGAGCAAGGCGCGCAACGCGGCCGGCCGCACCGGCTTGTGCAGCACCGGATAACCTAGTGCTCGTGCCTGCTGTTTCAATTCGCTGCTGCCATCGGCGGTGATCAGCGCCACCAGCGGCAGCTCGCCCTGCTCGGCGCGCAATTGCTGCAAGGCCTGCAAGCCGTCGACACCGTCGGCCAGATGGTAGTCGGCCAGGATCAGATCGATCGGCCCGCGCGCCAGCTCCCGACCGGCTTGTGCCGCGTCCAGCGCGATGCGGCAATCGACACCCCAGCGACTGAGAAGCGCGCGCATGCCGTCGAGGATCGCCGCGTCGTTGTCCAGGCACAGCACAGTCAACGGCAATTGCTTGTCCGCGCCGCCGCGTTGCACCCGTTGACGACGCGCCGGCACCGCCTCGTTGCGTGGCACCGTCACCGCGAAGCAACTGCCGTGACCGACCTGCGAATACAGATCGAGTCGATGGCCGAGGATGCCGGACAGTCGATCGCAGATCGACAGGCCCAGCCCCAATCCCTTCTCACCCCACGGCGACGGCTGCTCCAGCCGTTGGAACTCGTCGAAGATCCGCGCACGTTGTTCCGAGGCAATGCCGGGGCCGGAATCCAACACCTCGATGCGCACCTCGCCCCCGACCCGCCGTGCACCCAGCAATACCCCGCCCTTGCTGGTGTAGCGCAATGCGTTGGAAAGGAAATTCTGCAGGATCCGGCGCAGCAGTTGCGGATCGCTGCGCACTGCCAGCGTGGTCCGTGCCACGCGCAGGCGCAGTCCGCGCTGCTCGGCGACGACCGCAAACTGCGCCTGCAGCGAATCGAACAGCTCGGCCAGCGCAAAGCCGCCCACGTCCGGCCGATAGCTGCCGGCATCCAATCGCGAAGTGTCGAGCAAGACATCGAGCAGATTCTCGGCGGCACGGAACGACGCGTCGATGCGTTCGGCCAATCCGCTGGCCTCGGCGTCCAGGCCCGGGTGCTGACGCAGCGCCGAAGTGAACAATCGCGCCGCATTCAACGGCTGCAGCAGATCGTGGCTGGCGGCAGCAAGGAAACGCGTCTTGGAGATGTTCGCCGTCTCGGCAGCACGCCGCGCGTGCGCGGTGGCGACCAGCGCCTCGGACAATTCGGCGGTGCGCTGCTCGACCCGCTGTTCCAGCGTTTCGTTCACTTCGATCAGAGCCTGTTCGGCATGCTTGTACGCCGTCACGTCCGTATAGGTGGTGACATAGCCGCCGCCGGGCAGCGCCTGCCCGCGCATCTCGATCACCGTGCCATCCGGGCGGATACGCTGGAACAGATGCGAGGAGCCGGCCCGCATGTGGTCAATGCGTTTGGCCACATGCCCGTCCACTTCACCCGGCCCGCATTCGCCCAGCTCGGCATTGCGACGGATCAGTTCGGCTACCGGCACGCCGACATGCACCATGCCGTCGGGGTAGTCGAACAATTCCAGATAACGCCGGTTCCATGCCACCAGCCGCATTTGCGCATCAACAACGCTGATCCCCTGCGACACATTCTCCAGCGTGGTGGAGAGCAGCTCGCGGTTGAAGCGCAGCTCCTGCGAGGCCTCATCCATCAGCGCCATCGATTCGGCAAGGTCGAGCCCGCTGCCGGACAATGCACCGATCAGAATGCGCCGCGCGTTGGCGGCTCCCACCGCCGAAGCAAGCAGCCGTTCGGTGTACTGGATCAGCGCGCGATCAGCGGCCTCGCTGGCCAGCAGCGGCCGACCGCGGCGCTGGGCGTATTCGTCGAACGCACGCGTGCTGCTGCGTTCGCCGACGATGCGCTCGGCGATGGTGCGCAGATCGGCCACCGCCACGCGACCGCGCCAGTCGCCGGCGCCGGCGCGGCCGGCCGGGTCGGCATCGATGAACATCGCCGCATGCAGGCGCTCCTCCAGACTCGGCCGGAAGCGCAACGAGATGAAGACCAGGCAACCCACGTTGACCAGCAGCGACCAGAACGTGCCGTGCATCACCGGATCCCAGCCGCTGAGCTGGAACAGTGCCTGCGGGCGCAACCAGCCCCAGCCGAACGGGCCCGCCTGCAGCCAGTGATCGGAACGGATCAGCACGGGCAGCAGCAAGGTATACAGCCACACCGCAAAGCCGCCGGCCAGGCCGAACGCGACGCCACGCCGGCTGGCGCCGCGCCAATACAACGCGGCGATCAATGCCGGTGCGAACTGCGCCACCGCGGCAAACGCCAGCAAGCCCGTGGCCGCCAGATTTTCCGCGTTGGCGGCGACCCGGTAGTAGGCATAGGCCATCAGTGCCAGCGCGATGATCGCCACCCGCCGCACGCCGAGTATCCACTGCGACAGATCGCTGCGTTGCTCAAGGCGCAGCCGGCGAATGCGCAGCAGTGCCGGCATCACCAGGTCGTTGCTGATCATGATCGACAGTGCCACCGACGCCACGATCACCATGCCGGTCGCCGCCGAGAAACCGCCGAGGAAGGCAAGCAACGCTATGCCGCGATCGCCATACGCCATCGGCAGGGTCAGCACCCATGCATCGGCAGCGCCATCGCGCACCTGCGGCAAGTGCATGCCGGCGGCCACGATCGGCAGTACCGCCACGCTGATCACGGCCAGGTACAGCGGAAGCATCCAGCGAGCGCGCTTGAGATCGCCGGCGTCCTCGCATTCGACCATGCCGATCTGGAATTGCCGCGGCAGACAGAACATCGCGCAGAACGCCAACATGGTCTGCGCCAGGAACCCCGGCGACAAGCCGTGGCTCAGCTGCGTCAACGGAAGCTGTACCGTGCTCACCAGCCCAGGCCCTCGCCACAATGCGTACACGGCCAGTGCCACGAAGGTGAGCAACTTGATCAGCGACTCCAGCGCGATTGCCAGCACCATGCCGTGATGATGCTCGGTCGCATCGATGCTGCGCGTGCCGAACAGGATCGCGAACACCGCCAGCAGCAACGCGCACCACAACGCGCTGTCGATGCCGCCAGCGGCTATCGCACCAGGCGCGGCGGCGCCGAGCACGCCGAACGACATCGCCACCGCCTTGAACTGCAGCGCGATGTACGGCACCACTGCGATCACCGCGATCACCGCCACCAGCGCAGCCAGACCGTGCGACTTGCCGAACCGCGCACCGATGAAATCGGCGATCGATGTGATGTTGCGCTGCCTTACCACCTGCAACAGCCGGCGCAGCAAGCCGAAGCCGAATACGTACAGCAGGATC
>DASZCB010000542.1:0-2702 GCA_035943575.1 Rhodanobacter sp.
TGACCGGCGCACCTTGATCAGCGCGTTCCTCACCGGCCCGCTGCTGGGGCCGCTCATCTTCGTGATGCTGATCAATGTCACGCTCAATCGCGAACTGGACAAGGCCGAGAAGCCGTTGCCGGTACCGGTGATCGGTGCTGAATACGCGCCGAATCTGCTCGACGCCTTGCGGGCTGGCGGCGTGGTGCCGGGCGCGGCGGTGGCCGACCCCGCACAGGCCGTGCGCAAGCAGGACGCCGATGTAGTGCTGCGCATTGCCTCCAACTACGGCAAGGCCTGGCGCAAGGGTGAACCGGTGCAGGTAGAGCTGTTCTACGATTCCTCGCAGCGCGATGCGAGCACCTCCGTGGAACGGGTGGCCCAGCTGGTCGAAGGCTATGCACGCCAGCAGGGAGCGATGCGGCTGGTCGCACGCGGCATGTCGCCGAGTGCCGCGTGGCCGCTACAGGTCGCTAAGCGCGATCAGGCCACGCCGCAGTCGCGTGCGGTGCTGATGTTCGCGATGCTGCCGTACTTCTTCGTGATCACCATCTTCATGGGCGGCATGTATCTGGCGATCGACCTCACCGCCGGCGAGCGCGAACGGCAGTCGCTGGAGCCGCTGTTCGCCAACCCGGTGCCGCGCTGGAAGATCCTGTGCGGCAAGCTCGCCGCAATCGGCGTGTTCTCCACGACCAGCCTGCTGATCTCGTTGCTGGCATTCGCGGTAGTCGGCCAGTTCATTCCCGCCGAGAAGATCGGCATGGAACTGGATCTCGGTGTGCACTTTGCCGCCTACGTGCTGCTGCTGATGCTGCCGCTGGTACTCCTGCTGTCCGCGCTGCAGTCGATGGTGGCGGCATTCGCCAAGAGCTATCGCGAGGCACAGACCTACCTGTCGCTGCTGATGCTGGTGCCGTTGATCCCCAGCGCGCTGTTGTCGTTCATGCCGATCAAGGCGCAGGCGTGGATGTACGCGATACCTCTGCTGGGCCAGAACCTCGGCATCATGCAGCTGCTGCGCGGCGACGGCGTCAGCGCCGAGCAGGTCGGGTTGTGCCTGGTCGGCAGCCTGCTGGCGGCAGTGGTCGCGGTGCTGGCGACGATCCAGTTGTACCGCTCCGAGCGACTGGCGATTTCGGTCTAGTTCACCTCGCCGACCCGCACTTGTAGGAGCGCACCCTGTGCGCGATGCTCTTCGTCATGTTGCGGAAAGGCATCGCGCACAGGGTGCGCTCCTACACGCGGGAGCGAGGGCAATGCGGGAACGGTGGATTCAGCGCGGCGGCGCGGTCAGTTCCTGCGCATTGAGGTAGCCGTGGTGATGGCGGTCGAGCTGGTGGAACTGTTGGCGCAGGTTGTTCTGGTATTCCTTCAGCGTGATCGGCTTGCCGCGGCCGCCGGGCAGTTCGCTGGTTTCCAGTACACCATCGCCGTTGGTGTCCATGTTCCGGAAACCCTGGCTCATATAGGCCACGTATTCGGCCTCGCTGACCTTGCCATCGCCGTTGCTGTCGAACTGCCGGAGGTAGTCCGCGCGGGAGTCCTGTGCGAGTGCGGCCAGTGGCGCGAGCAACGCCATGGCAATGACGAGGCGACGCATCAGCGGCTGCTGCCGTGGATGCCGATGAATTGCAGGAACTCGGCGCGGGTGCGCGCGTCGTCGCGGAACGCGCCGAGCATCTGGCTGGTGATCATCGACACGCCGCGCTTATGCACGCCGCGGGTGGTCATGCATTCATGGCTGGCGTCGATCACCACCGCCACGCCGGCCGGCTGCAGGTTCTCCTGGATGCAGTTGGCGATTTCCGCGGTGAGCTTTTCCTGCACCTGGAAGCGGCGCGCGAATCCGTCCACCACGCGCGCCAGCTTGCTGATGCCGACGACGCGGTTGGTTGGCATGTAGCCGACATGCGCGCGGCCGATGATGGGTGCCATGTGGTGCTCGCAATGGCTCTCGAACTCGATGTCGCGCAGTACCACCATCTCGTCGTAGCCGGCGACTTCCTTGAAGGTGCGGCGCAGGTAATCGCCCGGATCGGATTCGTAGCCGGAGAACCAGTCGCGGTACGCCTTGACCACCCGCTTGGGCGTGTCGAGCAGACCCTCACGCGCCGGATCCTCGCCGGCCCAGCGCAGCAGGGTGCGCACGGCCTCTTCGGCCTGTTCGCGGGTGACGTCGTGCTGATCGCTCATGGAGGTTCCTTTTGGTTCTACGGATTCCCTCCAGTTTAGCGAATGCGTCAAGAGATACCCGGATTTCCATGGGTAAAGGCCATCCCTGCCGCAATGAACCGGCGCTCAGGGATCGGGCACGAAGTGGTCCGGGAACGGTTCCGGGGTACCCGGACGCGGCACCGGCACCACGCCACGGGCGAGCAGGTGTTCCCAGGTGTCGTAGTACAGCGTGATCACTTCGTCCGGTGTGCTGGAGGCTCGCTCGAAATCGACATAGGTGATCGAGGAATCTTCGCGCTGACCATGACCGGTGCCGAGTGGGCTATCAGTCGCGGTCTTCCGCACTGCCATCGAGGGTGCCTGCATGGCAGAGCGTGCCATCGATTCTGCGGCCGGCGGGGCTGGCGAGGGCGATGCGGCCGACATCGGTTCGCCTGCCGAATCGGCGGCGATTGCCGGTTGCATCGGTCTGACGAAGATGCGTTGGCGACGGAACACCGCCACGCCGATCACGCCGACATTGTCGGGACGTCCAGTGCGTACTG
>DASZCB010000543.1:0-1747 GCA_035943575.1 Rhodanobacter sp.
AGCAACGCGACCACGACGAATGCCAGCAACACCACGCAGGCATTGATCAGCACGCGCAGATAGCCCAGCGTGCTGACGTCGAGAAACGGATACGGATACCAATGGTTCACCGCGCCGCGGATCAGCGCGTAGGCGAAATAGGCGGCCGGATACAGCTGCCAGACAATGACTTGCGGCCAGCGCAGCCCCGCCTTCGGCACCGCCAGCCACCAGTACAGCAGGAACAGCACCGGCATCACCACATGCAGGGTGTTGTCGGCAACGATCTGCCAGCCTTGCGGCTGCCACAGCTGGCGCAGCAGCAGGTTGTAGATTGCCGCGACGATGGCGATGCTCATCGCGATCGCGGTATGCACGTCGGGCCGTGTGAAGAAGCGGCTGAACGCTCCATGCGGGCCGTGGGCGGTGGCTGTCAGCGCCAGCGCCGCGAGCACATTCGTCAAGATGGTGAAGAAGCCGAGGTAGGTCCACACCCCAGCCAGTGCGCCTTGCCCGTTCGCAATCGACAGCCGGATCGACAGCAGCAGCTGCAAGGCGAGTGCGAGCCAGCCGAGCAGAGCTGCCATGGTGGCAAATAGGCGGTAGCGGTTCGGCATGATGGATGGCTACCAGGGTGAATTTGAGCGCGCCGTGTTCATGAGGGCGACGATCATGCAAGAAGGGTCGAACGCAACTGTCTACTGCCTCATTCTATGGCGATAAAAACCGAGCACGAGGTGGTGATAACGGACCGGTGCACTAGGTGCCAATGCGAGGAAGCAGGAAATCAACTGGACAAGAATGACTCCAAGCAATACCAGAAGCGTGTCGAAGAACATCCAACCACAGGACAACGAAACACCCACGATCAGCAAGCCACGCTGATATGGCAAATCAGCAGTCGAGCAGCGTCGCTCGACCATAATCAGCGCGAATACCAGAACTATAGTTGCAACGAATGCAGCAACCCACATTGCGATGGATACATCGACCCTGATGGAGGCAATGCTCATGGCCAGAAGCGGAGAGCTACGGACCGTTGCTACGGCAAGAAATGTGAGCGGGCGGGTCAGTGCGTACATTCTCAACGGCTCAGATGACATGGCGTGTATCCATTCGTGAAGACGCCGAATCCGGATTGGCTCAGAACTTGTACGCCCGATGGATCGCCACGATGCCGCCGCTCAAGTTGCGCACTTCCACGCGACCGAAGCCGGCGCGTTCCATCATGCCCTTCAGGGTTTGCTGATCGGGATGCTTGCGGATCGACTCGGCCAGATACTGATAGCTATCGGCATCGCCGGCGAAAAGCTGACCGAGTTTCGGCAGGATCTTGAACGAGTGGAAGTCGTAGAGCTTGCCGAACGTCTCGCTCTGCACCTTGGAGAACTCCAGTACCAGCAGGCGCCCGCCGGGCTTGAGCACGCGACAGATGTCGGCCAGTGCCTTGTCCTTGTCGGTGACATTGCGCAGGCCGAACGCCATGGTCACCGCATCGAAACTGTTGTCCGGGAACGGCAGCACTTCGGCGTTGAGCTGGGCCCAGCGCAGGCCACTGACCAGGCCGCGGTCGGTCATGCGGTCGCGGCCCACGCCGAGCATCGCCGCGTTGATATCGCCGACCACCACTTCGCCTTCGTCACCGACGACGGGCTTGAGCAGCGCGGCGATGTCGCCGGTGCCGCCGGCCAGATCCAGCACGCGGTCGCCGCGACGCACGCCGCTGACGGCGACGAAGTGGCGCTTCCACAACCGGTGTACGCCGAAT
>DASZCB010000544.1:0-2641 GCA_035943575.1 Rhodanobacter sp.
TCATCGCGCCGACCTCGTGCTTCCAAACAGGCCGGTGACGGCATCGAACGGGTCAGCGGTGGTATCGATGCTGCTGCAATGCAAGCCCAACGCGTTGCCCAGTTCACCGAGCCGCGCCGGCCCAGCGCCCAACGCGCGCTGGAAATCCTGGCGCTGGCGGGCGGATTGCAACAGCACTTCGCTGTGCTCGCCGGCGTACTCCAACGGGTAGCGTCCCGCTGGCGCCAGCGCCAGTTCCAGTACATCGGCCACCACCAACACGCTGACACCCGCATGCCGGGTCAGATCAAGCAGGCGCTGCCGGGCCGGCGTATCGCAGCTGAAGCCATCGCTGATCAGCAGCACGCGGCTGGCGCCATGCAATACGCGCGAGGCGCGGGTCAGCGCATCGGATAACGGCTCGACCTTGTCCGATGACGGCAGCGCATCCCAATCGGCCAGTGCGCCGCACAGCGCCAGTGCACCACGCGGCCCCGCCTGCGGACGCAGCAACTGATCGGCGTGACCGAATGCCATCACTCCGACCCGTTCGCCGGCGCGTACCGCGTACCACGCGGCGGCGGCGGCAGCGCGTGCGGCCTGCACCGACTTGAAACGCACCCGCGTGCCGAAACGCATGCTGGCGTGGGTATCCAGCAGAATCAGCAGACAGCCCTCGCGATCCTCCTGGAACAATTTGGTATGCAGCTTGCCGCTACGTGCGGTGAGGCGCCAGTCGAGCCTACGCACGTCGTCGCCTGCCTGGTAGACGCGCGATTCGGCGTAGTCCATGCCGCGGCCGTATAGACGGCTGGACTGCTGTCCGCTGCGCGCTGCACGACTGAGCAGCGGAGCCATGCGCACGCGACCGATCCGCGCGCGCAACGCGATCAGTTCGGCCAGCGAAACCTGGCTGCGACCGTCGCCATCCGCGCGATGTTGCGCCACGACGTTCACGGCAGCGGCACAAGATCCAGCAGGCGGTCGATCACCTGATCCGGGCGCACTCCTTCGGCCTCTGCCTCATAGCTGAGCAGCACCCGATGACGCAGCACTTCGTGCACGATGCCGTGCACATCTTCGGGCAACACGTAGTCGCGCCCAGCCAGCCATGCCTGCGCGCGCGAACAGCGATCCAGCGCGATGGTGGCACGCGGACTGCCGCCCCAGGCGATCCAGCGCTTCAACTCGGTGCCGTAGCGGCCGGCATCGCGCGTAGCCAGCACCAGCTGGGTCAGGTACTCCTCCAGCGCCGGCGCCATGTGCACCGCCATCGCCGCGTCGCGCGCGGCGAATACATCGGCCTGGCTCAACAGCGCCGGCGGTGTGGGTACAGGGTGCGCGCGCCGGTTGGCCTGTTCGCGCGCCAATTTGAGAATGGCCAGCTCGGCGACCGCATCGGGATAACCGATCGTCACATGCATCAGAAAGCGATCGAGCTGGGCTTCCGGCAAGGTAAAGGTGCCTTCCTGCTCGATCGGATTCTGCGTCGCCATCACCATGAACAGTTCGGGCAGCTGCCAGGTACTGCGACCGACGGTGATCTGCTGCTCGGCCATTGCCTCCAGCAGCGCCGACTGTACCTTGGCTGGCGCGCGGTTGATCTCGTCGGCCAGCACGATGTTGTGGAACAGCGGGCCACGCTCGAACTCGAAACTGCCCGACTGCGGACGAAACACGTCAGTGCCGGTGAGGTCGGCCGGCAGCAGATCCGGGGTGAACTGCACCCGATGGAAATCCGCCTCGATCCGCGCCGCCAGCGCCTTCACCGCGGTGGTCTTGGCCAGGCCGGGCGCACCCTCGACCAACAGATGACCATCGGCTAGCAAGGCCACCAGCAGGCAGTCGATCAGATGTGGCTGCCCGATGATGCAGCGCTGCAGATCGTCGCGCAGCTGCCCGAAGGATTGCTGCAGGCGGCTCGGCGATGGAGTTTCGGGCATATCCATGATCGGTTCCGTTCTCGGCATGACACAGGCTGGAGCCACTACGCGACGATGCGCTGGCGGGTCGGGTGGCGTGCTACAGACCATGGCCAGCGGCATAAGTTTAATCGGCCCGCTGTGCCGCACGCATCGCGAAAAAAAGAGAGGCGGCCGAAGCCGCCTCTCTTTTTGCCGTGTACAGGAACTTACTGCAACGCGTCGCTGAGAATGCGCGGCGTCACGAAGATCAGCAGTTCGGCCTTGGAATCTTTGCGCGCTGTATTGCGGAACAAGATACCGATACCCGGAATGTCGCCCAAGCCAGGTACCTTGCTGACCGTGTTGGACTTGTTGATCTCGTAGATACCGCCGAGCACCACGGTCTGGCCGTTGTCCACCAGCACCGAGGTATTGATCTCGCGGGTGTCGATGGTCGGGATCTTGCCGCTGCCTGGGGCGTCCACGTAACCGGCCAGCGCATCCTTCTTGACGTTGATCTTCAGATAGACACGGTTGTCGGCAGTGATCGTCGGGGTCACCTTCAGCTCCAGCACGGCGTCCTTGAACTGCACGGTGGCGGTGCCGCTACCCGCACCACCGCCGCCACTGTTCTGGAACGTGACGTAGCCGATCTCCTGGCCCTGGCGGATCACCGCTTCCTGCTGGTTCGCGGTGATGACGCGCGGACTGGAGATCACTTCACCACGACCTTCAGTTTGTGCGGCGGAGAGTTCCAG
>DASZCB010000545.1:0-1909 GCA_035943575.1 Rhodanobacter sp.
CGGCGCGATCCATCGGGCGGCCGGGCCGACGTTGCTGCAGGCGTGTCGTGCACTGCCCGAATCTGCCCCCGGCGTGCGCTGCCCGACCGGCGAAGCGCGCATCACGCCCGGCTTTGCGCTGCCCGCGCGGTATGTGATCCACACGGTGGGGCCGGTCTGGCATGGCGGCGTCAATGATGAAGCGCTGCTGTTGCAGCGCTGCCATCGAAACGCGCTGCGCCTGCTGCGCGAACATCGACTGCACACGATCGCGTTTCCCGCAATCAGCTGCGGCGTCTACGGCTACCCCGCCATGCAGGCGGCCGCTGTCGCGGTAGCCACACTGCGCGATGAACTGGCCGGCGACGATTCGATCGAAGTGAACTTGTGCTGTTTCAGCGATGACATGCGCGCGATTTTCCATCAGGCGCTGGATGCCGCAGTGGATCAGGGCCGCGATCCTCACCATTCGCGCTGAGCACAGGCTGCAGGGCCAGAGTCGAAGTGCCGTGACAGAGAAGCGTTCGGACTTCCTCGCTCCTCAGAGCCACGGCCATCCATGGCCGTTCCCCGCGTGCGTTCGCTGACGCGAACAACGCTCAGCACGAACGGTGAGTGTAAGCGCTAGTCATCATGCAGTTTGAACGGATACAACGGCGCCAGCCCGGAGTCCTCGTCGACCGCATCGGCCGCGTGCCAAACGAAGCCGCGCTTGAATGCCTCCGCCAGATTCGCCCCGGCAGCAACCGGCGGCGTGCCGGCATAGTGGCGCTGCTGCAGAACGGCGATCGCGGCGCGTTGCGGCGCATCGCCCAACGCCGCCGCCAGTTCGCCCAGATGCTGGATCGCCGGCCGCTCCGCGCGTGCCCATGCCAGCAGGCTGTGCGCCTGCGCTGCCGTGTCGCTGCCGTGCGCCGCAGCGAGGAAGGCGAGCTGGCATTGGCGTGCCGATGTGGGTGCCACTTTCGGCGCGGCCGTCGACGGTACGCGCGGACGACGGCGCCACCACCAGGCGAGCATGCTGCACAGCCACAGGCCGATACTGCCCAGCGCGATCCATCGCCACGGCGTAGGTGCCGTCGCGGTTGCGGCCGTGGCTACGGCCATGGTCGTTCCGCTGCTCGATGCCGCCGCCGGCATGGATGTCTGGACGGCTGCAGCGCCAACCGCCGGCAGCACGATCACGCTATGTGCGGGAATCTGTGCGACTTCCATGCGATCGGTCAGCACATTCCACCACTTCAAGGTGGTCGCCGGTATGGTCAGCGTGCCGGCGCGCTCAGGCACGACCGCAAACGACTGCTGACGTCGACCGACCAGCCACAGACCATCCTGGCGAGTGCCGGTGACCGGCTTGTCTGGATAGGCCTTGGCGCCATCCAGCGGTGGCAGGCTCAATGCCGGCAGTGCCTCGAACGGCAGGCCGGTCGCCTGCAGATTCATGGTGAGGTTCAGCGGTTGCCCCACTCGAACCTGATCCTGCGCGCCAGGCCAGCCATCCAGGCTCAGGCTCAGCTGACGCGCCGGCAGCCACGCGCTCTTGTCCCAGTCGCTTGGCGTCGCCTGTACGTCGATCGTCGGTGCGGCTGCGCTGGCCGAAACCGGCGTGCTGGCACCGAAGAAACTGTTCGGGTCGTTTGGATCAGTCGCCTCGCCATGGAAATTCGCGGCAGGCATCTCG
The DNA here is from genome assembly GCA_035943575.1 of Rhodanobacter sp. Taxonomy (GTDB): domain Bacteria; phylum Pseudomonadota; class Gammaproteobacteria; order Xanthomonadales; family Rhodanobacteraceae; genus Rhodanobacter. Next base: position 1,661 of record DASZCB010000545.1, read on the forward strand.
ATATGACCGGCATGCTGCGGCACCAGCGCATAGCGCCGTTCCAGCACGTGATAGCTGCGGCCGCCACGCTCGGCGTCGTAGTTCAGATCGTCGCCGAGCTGACTCACTTCCACGCCATCAAGCTGCGGCGCACTCAGTGCACCGTTGCCAATATTGACGGCGAAATACAGGCGAACCACGTAACTCAGCTGCTGGCCGACGTAGCCGTGCGTCGGCTCGACCTGCGCCTCCATGAAGACATCCTTGTGC
>DASZCB010000546.1:0-1568 GCA_035943575.1 Rhodanobacter sp.
AGATCTCGTCTACATGCTGGAGCGGTCGGGGTTCCGGACGGGTTACAGTCTTGAGAAACTGGGCGCGATGGTGCCCTGGCTCGCTGAGCGACTTAACCTCGACCGCCTGCCGGCGATGGTCAGCCGCGTGCCCGCCTTTCCTATTCGGGTCGCATAGAATTGCCGGTGTCTTTGCCGCGGCGGCGACTCTTCTATGCCGGCCAGCAATCGTGCACATTCGGGTGTCCATGAATGGAACCTGTCGAAGCGCGAGCGCGTTTTCGCTTCGCAAATGGGGGTGCGTTGCGTAGCGGGGGCGAGTGTTGAAAGCCAATAAGTGGATATTGCTGGCGGCTGTACCGGTGCTGCTGGTGATGGCGGCTGTCCTCTACATCACCTTCACTTTCGCGGATAACGAGCGGCGCCAGCAAGGCTGGGTGGTCCACACTTATCAGGTGATGGATTCGCTCCGGGTGCTGCTGAACGATGCTGCCGACGCGGAAACCGGCCAGCGCGGCTATCTCCTGACCCACAATCCGAGTTTTCTGGAGCCCTATCACGAGGCACGCGGCCGGATCGGGACAGACCTTGAGCGGTTCGCCGGGCTCACACGGGACAATCCGGTCCAGCAGAAGCGCGTCGCGGAACTCCGCAAGCTGATCTATGGCCGGCTCGAACTGCTCGACAAGGGCGTTGCCAACGCCGCGCTTTCGACGCCGGTGCCTCCCGCGCTCCTGAGTGTGCTGGAGCAGGGCAAGGCCGCAATGGACGCGCTGCGGACGGCAGTGGCCATGGGTCTGGAAGACGAGCAGAAGCTGCTCAAGATGCGCACAGAAGCGCGCCGCTCGGTCGAACAGGCCGAGATACTGGCCGCGGTGCTGGCCGTGATCCTGGCGCTTGGCGTGCTGTTCGCGGCAGCGGCGCTGCTGGTGCGCAACAACACGCGGCTGGCGGTGAGCGAGGCGATCCGGCGGCGTCAGGCCAACATCCTGCAGGCAACGCTCGACAATATCCGCGACGGTGTCCTTGTGTTCGACGAGACCGACCGGGTCTCGGCGTTCAACAACGTGTTCTTCCGGCTGATGGATTTTCCGGAACGTCTGGCCAGCATCGGCGCGACGCTCGACGTCTTCAAGAAATACGACGCAGGCCAAGGCCGGCGTGATTTTGGCGATGTCACCCCGTCGAAACAGGACCACGACAACCACTACGACCGCTTCGCCCGCAAAGAGCGGGAGCTGGATGTCTATGCTGCAGAGATACCGGGCGAAGGTTTCCTGGTGGCGGCGGCCGACGTCACGGCGCGGGTGCGCGCCGAGGCCACCGTGCGCCAGGCACAGAAGATGGAAGCCGTCGGCCACCTGACTGGTGGCGTAGCGCACGACTTCAACAACCTGCTCCAGATCATCAGCGCCAATCTCGATCTCGCAAGTGCCGATGCGAAGCATGATCCCAAGACAGCCGAGCGCCTTCAAAACGCGATCTCGGCCGTCGAGCGCGGTTCGCGGCTGACGGCACAGCTGCTGGCGTTCGCGCGGCGTCAAGCGCTGGAACCGCGCTCGACCAATGTTGGCCGCTTGCTGGGCGAC
>DASZCB010000547.1:0-5273 GCA_035943575.1 Rhodanobacter sp.
CGTCGAAACGCGGATCGCTGTTGATGTTGCAGATCTCGATATCCACCCCTGGCTTGATACGCAGGCCGGCGCGATTGATGCGCTTCTCGATCACCTCGGGACGACCGATCAGGATCGGTTTCGCCAGGCCTTCGTCGACTACCACCTGCACCGCGCGCAGCACGGTTTCCTCTTCGCCCTCGGCATACACCAGACGACACGGGGCCGACTTGGCGCGCTCGAACACTGGCTTCATCAGCAGGCCGGTGCGGAACACGAAGCTGGTGAGACGATCGGTGTAGGCGGCGAAATCCTCCATCGGCCGCGTCGCCACGCCCGAATCCATCGCCGCCTGCGCCACCGCCGGCGGCAGCTGCAGCAGCAGGCGCGGATCGAACGGTTGCGGGATCAGATACTCCGCCCCGAAGCTGGGCGGCTTGCCGCCGTAGGCACGCGCGCTGACGTCGGACGACTCGCGCCGCGCCAGCGCCGCGATCGCCTTGACGCAGGCGATCTTCATCGGCTCATTGATCACCGTGGCGCCCACGTCCAGCGCGCCGCGGAACAGGTACGGGAAGCACAACGCGTTGTTGACCTGGTTCGGATAGTCCGAGCGGCCGGTGGCCATGATGCAGTCCGGCCGCACCGCCTTGGCGTCTTCCGGAGTGATCTCCGGGTTCGGGTTGGCCAGCGCGAAGATGATCGGCCGCGCGGCCATCGTCGCCACCATCTCCGGCTTCAGGATGCCGCCGGCGGACAGGCCGAGGAATACATCGGCGCCGTCGACGATCTCGCCCAGCGTACGCGCCTTGGTGTCGCGCGCGTAACGCTGCTTGTCCGGATCCAGGTCGGTGCGCTCGGTGTGGATCACGCCGTTGCGGTCAAACGCCAGAATGTGTTCGGGCTTCACGCCCAGCGCCACCAGCATGTCGAGACAGGAGATGCCCGCCGCGCCGGCGCCGGTAGTGGCCACGCGGATGTCCTCGATGCGCTTGCCGACCACCACCAGCGCATTGATCAGCGCCGCGCCGACGATGATAGAGGTGCCGTGCTGGTCGTCGTGGAACACCGGGATCTTCATCCGCTCGCGCAGCTTGCGCTCGACGATGAAGCACTCCGGCGCCTTGATGTCTTCCAGGTTGATGCCGCCAAAGGTGGGCTCGAGACTGGCGATGATGTCGACCAGCTTGTCCGGATCGTTCTCGTCGATCTCGATGTCGAACACGTCGATACCGGCGAACTTCTGGAACAGCACGCCCTTACCTTCCATCACCGGCTTGCTCGCCAGCGGCCCGATGTTACCCAGGCCGAGCACCGCGGTGCCGTTGGTGATCACCGCGACCAGGTTGGAGCGCGCGGTGTACTCCGCGGCCGAGCCCGGATCCTCCACGATCGCGTCGCAGGCGGCGGCGACGCCTGGCGAATAGGCCAGCGACAGGTCGCGCTGGGTCAGCAGCGAGGTGGTCGGGGTGACCTTGATCTTGCCGGGGCGCGGCAGGCGGTGATATTCGAGTGCGGCGAGACGCAGTTCTTCGGGGAGAGACATCGGCGGCTGTTTTATCGAGGGAAGGGATAGCAGCCGCCACGGCGACTGACTGTCCGTGATGTTAGCACCGGGGCCCGCCGAACCGACCCGCTCTTGCGACGTCACGACGCACCAAACCTCGCTAGACGCTCGACAACAGCTCGTCGCCCTGCACCTGGTTCATGTGGATGCCATTGATGAAGACCGAGAATGCCAGCTTGCCGGCCAATCCGTGCACATGCTTCATCCACGGCGGCAGCCAGCGCGGCGGCAGGATCGCGCCGGATTCGAAATGCGGCTGCAGCGCGATCACGTCGTGCAGGGTCAGCTTGCCGGCGAACAGGTGGCGCAGCAGATCCATCCGCTGCTGCTTGAACGCCCAGCGGAAAAATGTGTGGACGGTAAGCAGGCCGGACAGGTACACATTGTCCTTGGCAAACGCCGCACCGCCGCTCAGCGGCACGCCGCGGAACACCCGCTGGACCGAATGGAAGCTGTCCGCCACGCTCTGCCCGCAGTTGCTGAAGTAACGATAGACCTCGACAAAGTCGGCCCCGTTCAGCGCCATGTCGATCGCCAGGATGCGCAGGCTGATGCGCTTGAGCCGGGCGATGTCGATCGCGCCGGACATCAACTCGGCGAACACTGCCAGCCCTTCCTGAGTCGCGGTGACCCGCGGCGAGGTGCGAGCCAGCGAAGCCAGCAAGGGCTGCTGGCGACCGTTCAGCGCCGTCAACGAATGCACGAACGCCTCGTGCGCCAGCAGCTGATGACGATCGTATTCGCTGAAGCAGGTGTCGCCGCGCAGGCGAATGCGGGTGGCGCCGGCCGCCGCCTTCGCGGTCAGTTCGGCATCCACTTCCACCTTGATCATGCCAGCGCCGAAGAAATCGTCCAGCGTCTTCGCCAGTTCATCGCGCAGCGCTACCGCAGGCATGTCCACACTGCTGTCGTCGGCCAGCAGGTCCGCACCCAGCTCGTCGGACAGCTCGACAAAATAATGCGCCGCATCGAGGTTGCTGCTCTGACTGCCAGGGATCAGATCGCCCGGCTTGCCGTACAGCGCGATCGATGGCGCGGTGACACCGGCGGTGCCGGCCGATTCCAGCATCTCGGCAGCGATCCGCCACGACTCGGCAGTGCGCCGCAGGTAGTCGCCGAGCGGGTCGATGTCGTTCGGATCGCCGCCGCCCGCAGCGGCCTCGATCGCCGCCAGCTCGGCGCGCGCCGCGGCCAGATCCGGGCGCGTGTAACTCACTTCCGGCAGCGTGAACTGGCCCTTGCTGTAGGCCTCAATCATGCGGCTTTCCAGCGAAGCCGGCCACGCCACTGTCGGCAGAATGCGGATGCCGCGCACCGCCGCCAACAGGCGCTGGTCGAGCGCGGCGTAGCGTTGCAGTTCGGGCGCGATGACGTAGTCGGGCGTGCTCATCGGGCAACTCCGCGCAACGCATCGACGCGTTCAATCAGCTCGCTGGCGATCGGATCGGGCTTGAACGCGCTCATGAAGCCGCGCGGACTGGCCGGCATGAAGGTGAGATTGCGCCCGAAGCGAGAATCCGTCCGCAGCATCAACGTGACACGACGCGGGTTGGTCATCGTGGTGGCGTTGACGTTCATCACGTCGCTTAGCGCCACACGGATCTTCTCGCCGCGGTTCTTCACCACCAGGTAGTTGCCATCCAGCCAGACCTCGTCCAGCAGGTCATGCAGCAGCTTGCGGTAGAGCAGAAACATCACGCCGACCATGAATAGCGGCATCAGCAGCAGCGGGAAAAATGGCCGCGATGGCGCGTCCGCGCGGGCATGCTGCATCGCCCAGAACTGCAGGAAGAATACCGTCAACACAAAGCCGACCCACAGCACCGGAAAGACCCGCTTGTAGAAAAACGTGAGGGACGATGACAACCGACGCATACCTGCGCTCCACAGCAACGATGCCGAGATACTAGATGCTTTGCAGCGTGCCGTCCGCAACCGTTATCGTACGGCCGCCGTCACCCGAATCACTCCCGCTCGCGCTGCCCACGGTGCCCGTGCGGCCGCTCGATCGGCCGGCCGCCGCGCTGCCGGCGCAGACGCGCCTCCAGCGTCGCCGCCTGCTCCTCGCGCTCGTCGTGCAACTTGAGATAGTTGCGCCAGCGCCCCGCTGTGAGCTCGCCGTTGTCGAGCGCCACCTGCACCGCACAACCGGGTTCACTGCCGTGGCCGCAATCGGCGAAGCGACATTGCTCGGCTAGCACCTCGATATCGGCGAACAGGTCGAGGTTTTCCCCACCGGTGAGTTTCAGCTCGCGCATGCCCGGCGTGTCGATCAGGCAGCCGCCGCTGGGCAGCTGCAGCAACGCACGATGGGTGGTGGTGTGGCGGCCGCGACTGTCGTGGCTGCGCACTTCGGCGGTCGCCATCGTCGCCGTACCCAGCAGCGTATTGGTCAGGGTAGATTTGCCAGCACCGGACGAACCGACCAGCACCGCGCTATCACCTGGCTGCAGGTACTGCGCCAGCAACGCCACGCTGGCCGGATCCTTGCAGTTCAGCGCGTGGATGGGTGTCGCATCGGGCAACCGCGCGCGCAGTGCCGCGATCTGCTCAGCGGCGTCCTCGCGCGTATCCAGCTTGCTCAACAGCACCACCGGCTGTGCGCCGGAATCCTCGGTCAGTGACAGGTAGCGCTCGATCCGCGCCGGATTGAAATCGCCGTCAAGCCCGGTCAGCACCAGCACGTAATCGATGTTGGTGGCGATCAGCTGGCGCTCGTAACGCTCGCCTGCCGCCGCCCGCGACAGCACCGAGCGTCGTGGCGCCACCGTGACGATATGCGGCGGCGTGCCGCTTTCCACTTCGACGAAGTCGCCGACTACCGGCCGCTCGCCAGGATCGATCCCGCGCTTGAGAAAGCGCCCATCCGGCTGCGCCCCAAACAGGGTTTCGCCATCGTGCAACTCGTAGCCGGCGCGGTGCTGGGCAACCACGCGGGCCAGCCGCAGGCCGGCGGCCGGCAGGACATCGCCGCGCCAGCCAATGCGGCGCAGGCGTTCAATCGTTTCGGCATTACTCATGAGAGAGGTCGGTCTGCACGGTCTGGCGATTATGCCTTGCCCGGAGGTTGCCCGACGATGAACCGGAATTCGCCACGGAAGGCTCTCGCGCTGCACTGCATCACGCTGCTAGCATCGGGCAGCCGGCGGTGGCGCCGGCTGTTGACTTAAAAGGATACCGGCGTTGGCTTCGATCATACCCAGTGCGCACCTGGCGGACGTGCGCTATGAAATCCGCGGCGCGCTGACCCGGCGCGCGCGCGAGCTGGAGGCCGCCGGCCTCGACATCATCAAGCTCAACATCGGCAACCCCGGCCGCTACGGCTTCGAGGCACCTTCACATCTGCGCGAGGCGATCGCCAGCCACCTGCACGATAGCGAGGCCTATGGCCATGAGCAGGGGCTGGAACTCGCCCGCGAGGCGATCGCGGCGCAGCAGCGCGCGCGCGGCGCCCACGCGGTCGAACCCGAGCGCATCTTCATCGGCAACGGCGTCAGCGAGCTGATCGACCTGAGCCTACGCGCGCTGCTGCAACCGGGCGACGAAGTGCTGCTGCCAAGCCCGGACTATCCGCTGTGGAGCGCCGCGACCATCCTCAACAGCGGCCAGCCGCGCTATTACCGCTGCCTCGCCGGCAACAACCATCTTCCCGATCCGGATGAGATCGAGACGCTGATCACCTCGCGCACCCGCGCGCTGGTGCTGATCAACCCGAACAACCCGACCG
>DASZCB010000548.1:0-7455 GCA_035943575.1 Rhodanobacter sp.
CGAAGTTCTTCAGGCAATGTTCGATCCTCTGAGGGAAGTGGTGTTCAGCATTAAAGATCGTCAGGGTCGCTACGTGCTGATCAGCGAGGCTTGCGTGAAGCGGTGCGGTTTGAATCGCAAAGAGGACGGGATCGGCAAGACCGCGTTTGCATTGTTTCCCGAGCCCATGGCTGAGCGCTACTGCCATCAAGACGAGCGACTGTTCCAAACTGGCAAGCCGCTGATCGACAGCCTGGATCTGACCATCTACAACGACGGCAGCACAGGTTGGTGTCTGTCGACCAAGCAACCGCTGTGCGACCGCGCTGGGACAATCGTCGGCTTGACTTGCGTTTCGCGCGATCTCATCGAACCAAGCCGCACACGTATGATCGACAACTGCTTCGCAGATACGATCGACCATATGCGCGAGAACTACGCGGAAAAGCTGCGCGTGTCAGATCTCGCAAGACGGGCGAGTATCTCTGAGGCGCAGTTCGAGCGACGCATGAAACGCATCTTTCAGCTCTCCGCGGGACAGTATCTTATAAAGTTGCGCATTAGTGCCGCCGTGCGCCTGCTGCAACGCAGTGAGGAGTCGATCTCGGAGATCGCTCAGCAGGTGGGTTTTTTCGATCAGAGCCTTTTGACGCGTGCGTTCCGACGTGTCACTGGCATGACCCCCGGACAATATCGACGGATCGTTCTGGATTGGCGCTAATGAAAGTGACGGTATCGTCCCGTCGGATCGCCAAAGCGATGTCATACGCAAACTAAATAAAAAATTGTCAAATACGGTTATCTTTACGAATATTTTTTCCTATATCTGCATCTCTTGCAGGGGCAATGTTACATCCACGTTTCAAATGAAACGGCCGCCTTCAAGAGGGAAATATAATGAAAATGTCGAGACTTGCACTCTGCTTAGTGCCGCTAGCGCTTTGGGTAAATGTGGCCGTTGGTCAAACTTGGGCACCCCTAAAGAACGCCCCGCCTAACACTATCGGCTACATGGCGCTGATGACAGACGGTACCGTGCTGGCACACGTTGAAACATCTACTGCCGCCGATTCACAGTGGTACAGGCTTTCTCCCGACAACACCGGGAGCTACGTCAACGGTACGTGGAGCCCAATCGCCTCGATGCCCTCGGGATACGCGCCCTTTGACTTCGCCGGCGGCGTGCTGGCCGATGGCAAGCTGCTCGTTGAGGGCGGCGAGTACAACTTTGGGAACGATGTAGAAACCAACCTCGGCGCGATTTACGATCCGGTGGCCAATACGTGGACGTCGGTGAATCCACCCTCAGGCTGGACTCAGATCGGCGATGCGTCTGGCGTGATTCTCCCGAATGGCACGTTCATGATGGGGCAGCAAGGGCTCTACAACGGCGCACTGTTCGACGAAGCCCATCTCAGTTGGACCATCACCGGCACCAACAAGCCCGATTACAACGTAGAGGAAAACTGGGGGCTGCTGCCCAGCGGCAAGGCGTTGACTGTTCGTACCTATGCCTTCGATCAATACAGTGCTACCGGCACGGAATCCGAACTCTTCGATCCAGCCACGGGACTATGGAGCGACGCCGGAAGCACCGTCGTGCAACTGTGGGATTCGGCCGCTAGCTGCGGCGGCAAGAGTAGCGCCTCGTACGAGGTCGGCCCCATGGCGCTGCGGCCCGACGGCACGGTGTTCGCAACCGGATCGAACAAATGCGCGGCCGGTCATACGGCGATTTACAACACGGCGGCCGGAACCTGGACGGCGGGCCCGGATTTTCCAAGCGGCTTGGACATCGCCGATGGACCTGCGGCCGTGGAAATCAACGGCAACGTGTTGATGATGGCCAGCCCTGGCGTTTTCAACACGCCATCGACATTTCTCGAATGGAATGGCAGCGCCTTAACGACCGTTGCAGCACCCGCCAACGCATCCAACGTTTCTTCCTGGTACGGGGCCTTGCTGGTGTTGCCGAATGGTCAGATTTTGTACTCGGATCTAAGCCAGGGCATTCAAGTCTGGACTCCAGCGGGAACTTACCAAACGGCTTGGCAGCCAACTATCAGCTCCGTGTCCACCACGCTGGCGCCTGGAAGCACGTACCCCGTCTCCGGAACGCAGTTCAACGGATTGACTCAGGGCGCTTACTACGGTGATGACCAGCAGATGGCGACCAACTTTCCGTTGGTTCGCATCGTCAATTCGGCAACCGGTCACGTGTTTTACTGCCGCACCCACGGGCACAGCACCATGGGCGTGGCGACGGGGAGTACGCCGGTAAGCACGAATTTCGACGTGCCATCCAACATAGAAACAGGCGCCAGCAAACTGTATGTCGTCGCGAACGGTATTCCATCGGCGCCGGTGGCGGTCAACGTGGGCACCAGCTCCGGAACCACGGCAACGCTGAGCCCAACCAGTCTTGCGTTCGGCAGCACAACCGTCGGATCCACCAGCGCGGCCCAGAGCGTCTCGCTGAAAAATAATGGACCAGGCTTGCTGACAATCAGCAGCGTTACAGTCAGTGGCGACTATGGCCAGACCAACAACTGCGGAACATTAGCCAGCGGCTCGAGCTGTACCCTCTCTGTAACCTTCAATCCCGCCACGACCGGAACGCGGACAGGAACTTTGACCGTCGCGGACAATGCATCCAATGGTCCGCAGGCGACAACCCTTACCGGCACCGGGGTCAGCGCGGGTGGCACGGTCACGCTGAGTCCAGCGAGTTTCAACTTCGGCAATGTGGCGGTGAATGGTTACAGCAACTGGCAGGCATTCACTCTGACCAACACGGGCAGCACCGCGGTATCGATCAGCACTGCCAGCGTGAGCGGTCCGTTCGATGTGTCGAACGCTTGCGGATCGTCGCTAGCGGCTGGATCGCACTGCACGATTTGGGCCTTATTCGCACCTTCGGCTAACGGAGCGTTCACCGGAACCTTGACCGTCGCCGACAACGCAGCAAACAGTCCGCAGACGGCGAGTCTCGCGGGCACGGGGGGTGTAACTACCGGAGGCAATATCAGCTTCTCGGGATCGATCACTTCACAGGGTGGGTACGCTTACACACCGAACTTCACGAGTGGGGCGGGAACAGTTACTGCAACGCTCAATGTTCCGGCGGGCACCAGCTGGAGGTTCGTTGCGGGAAACGCCACCACTAACCAAGCGCTCACGGAACAGGACGGCACTGGGCCGTTGACGGTCACTTTCACGGCAGTTGCGGGGGATAGTTACTTCTTCTTCGTACAAGCCAATACAGGGTCGGGAGCCTGGTCGATTACGGGATCGCATCCGTAATTTGCTGAAGCAGTCGCAATCTGTACTTCAAACCGCAGCAGGGCCGGTTCCGCAAGGGACCGGCCCTGCTGCGACTGACTGGCCTACATTCGCATCGGAGAGAGCGAATGAAATTTTCCGCGATGTCGCGCGGAGGTATCTGGAAAATCTCGACCAGTCCAGCGCTACCTGTTGTCTAGGGTTCGACGATGACAGCCCTGCGGATGTAGTGATCGGCAGCGTCGCGGTCGCGCGACGCTTCGTCGCACAGCCAGTCGCGAAACCTGGCGATCTTGCGGCTGTGCTGCCGGGCGACGGGAGAGGTGAACCAGAACGCGCGACCATCGCCGGCGACGACGTCGTGCGCCGGCACCAGTCGGCCGGCCTCGATCTCGTTGCGGAACAGGATTGGCGAGCCGATCGCGATGCCGTGGCCGGCCGCCGCCGCGGCGATGTCCAGGTATTCGGCGGACAGGTGGGTGCCAAATCTGCCGTGCAAGACGACGTCGTCGAAACCCCGGGCGCGATACCACAGCGCCCACCAATCGGATCGACCCAGCAACGGAACGTCCAGTGGACCTCGCGGGTCGGCGATGCCTGCTGCGGCATCCTTCAGTGCCGGTGCGCACAGCGGCATGAAGATGCTGGGAAACAGTTCGATCGTGCGCAGACCGGGCCAGCGGCCGTGGCCGTTGCGGATGGCCGCGTCGAAATGGCCGGTGCTGAGGTCCTGGGCGTCTGGCGACAGGTCGAGGTCAAACGCGATCTCCGGATGCTTCGCACGGAAGCGGCCGAGCTTCGGTGTCAGCCAGCTGGTGCCGAGGGTAGGCAGTGTGGTCAGCGACAGGCGCGCCTCGTCCAGGTCGGCGGCCTTGATGAAGCTTGCGCGCAAGGCGGCGAAGGCGTTGATAGTCTCGCGCGCGACCCACTGACCGGGCTCGGTCAGTTCCACGCGCTGCGGGTAACGCGCAAACAGCTGTACGCCGATCTGTTCTTCGAGGCGTCGCACGTGGTAGCTGACGGAGGCTGCCGTGGTGTCGAGTTCCTGCGCCGCCCGGGCAAAACTACCGAGGCGGGCCGCGGTCTCGAACGCGCGGATGGCCGAAAGGGACGGGAAGCGGCGCTGATCGACCATAAGTCTGCCTTATGCTGAGGCCCCGCTTTCGCGTGGTCAACCGCGCGCAGCATCCGCCATGATCTGGCTCCCGTCCCTCGTGGACTCGCAAGGATCCGTCCCATGCCTCTACATGGCTCCATTCCGTTTTCGCGTCGCGCGTTCCTCAGGGTCATGGTGATGGCCGGTGGGGCTGTGGCACTTGGCCTGCCGGAGTGGGTTGGGGCACGGCCTAGTTCGCGCGAGATGGCAGGAGGCGTCGCCCAGGATGCTGCCGCCCATACGCACGACTGGGCCTGGTTGGTCGGCAACTGGGACGTGTGGCACCGCCGGTTGAAAGAGCGCCTGGTCGGCGACACGCATTGGCAGACGTTTTCGGGCCGCAGCGCGTTGTGGCTGGCTATGGGCGGCCAAGCGACGATCGACGACAACGTGGTCTCGCTACCCGGCGATCCCTACCGCGGGCTTACCCTGCGCACGTTCGACCCGGGCACCGGCAAGTGGTCGATCTGGTGGCTCGACGGGCGCGACCCGACGCATATCGATCCACCCGTCCTGGGCGGTTTCCATGGTGATGCCGGCACGTTCATCGGGCACGACACCTTCAAGGGTCGGCCGATCACGATGCGGTTCCGATGGAACGACATCCACGGCTCGCGGCCCTGGTGGGAGCAGGCGTTCTCTGCCGACGACGGTGCCAGCTGGGAGGTCAACTGGCGCAACTACTTCACGCGCACGTCGGCTGTGCCGACGCCGTTGCCCAGGTTGGCGGACGCGCCGCGCGACTACGATTTCCTGGTCGGGTCGTGGAACGTACGACACCGCCGCCTTCGGCACCGCCTGGTCGGCAATCACGACTGGGACAATTTCGACGGCACGTTGGTCAACTGGCCGGTGCTGGGCGGGAAAGGCAGCGTGGGCGACAACGTCATGGCGTTGCCCTCCGGCACGGTACGCGGCATCGGCCTGCGCGCCTTCGATCAGGCGACCGGGCAGTGGCTGAGCTGGTGGATCGACAACAGGACGCCTGCGGTCATCGAGCCACCCGTGCGCGGCCGCTTCATGGAGGGCACCAGCACCCTCATCGGCGACGACCATCTGGACGGCCGTCCGATCAAGACACGCGTGGTGTGGTCGCGCATCACTCCGCACTCGGCGCGCTGGGAGCAGTCCTGCTCGGCCGACGGCGGCGCGACCTGGGAGTTGAACTGGGTAAGTGACTTCACCCGAACCGCCTGATGGCGCTGAGCCGAGCGGACAATGGGCCGGGAAAAGTTTCAGGGCCGTTCGGACGAACACCGTCCTTCAAGTTGTTCCTGACGCCAGTTCCATTTTTTGCGGGTTGCCGTCGCGCGGCATCAGGCGCAGGCCCTGGTAGCGACACGCGTCGACGCGGGGGTAGAGCAGGGTACGTCCATTGCGGAAGGTCACCCGTATATCGCGCAGGCATCCACCGTCGGGAACGTCGACGGTGATCGAGGCCAGTCGGCCCTGCAGCGGTTCGCCTAGCGCGATGTCGTGGAAGGCTTCGCTGCCGGCTGGCGCGATGGCGAGTGCGGTCACGCTGTTCAGGGTGGCGTTGACCACGTCGAAATGCCGCGCGGCATGGCGATTGCCCCCGGCATGCGCAGGATCGGCGAGCAGGAAGGTCACGGCGGCGAGCATGGCGGTGAAAGCGGCGGCGCGGGTCGGTTGCATGGCGGCTGTCCGGGTAGGATGAGGGGCGCCGACGGCACGTGCAGCGCATCGCGCGCATACCGTCGGCGCCGCCATAGGACCGGATCGGCGGCGTTCCACGAAAGTGATCCGGGACGAATCGTCGTGGTGCAGTGGCGAATCGTAGTGGCGGCGCGGATCGCTTTGCAGCGCCGCGCGCAGCGCCTAGGATGGGGCGACGATTTCTCCTGGACACCCAACGATGATGGTTCGCCTCGGTAACACGGACATCGGCCTGGGCCGCTATCTCGTTCTGTGGACGGCCGTGGTGGCGGTGTTCGCCGTGCAGTGGTTCATGCACGATGCGCTCAACGGGCATACGTGGTCGCCCTTCGACTACCTGCGCTGGTCGATGATCCAGTGGTATACGTGGGCTGCATTGGCGCCGCTGGTGTTTCGGCTGGCGGTGAAATATCCGATCCAGAGCCCGGTGCGTCTGCGCGGGCTTGGTATGCAATTGCCGGCGAGCCTGGGTGTGACCTTGCTGGCGATGGTGATCGGCGCCATCGTATCCACGCCGTTCGAGCCAAGCTCATTCGATGAGCAGATGCGGCAGTTTCTCGGCCAGCATGTCGCCACCGGCCTGCTCACGTACTGGGCGCTGTTTGCGATCCAGCAGGCCATGCAGTTCCATGCCGAGAAAACCCGCCGCGAAGTGGAGGCCAGCCGGCTGGCGACAGAACTGGCGCAGTCGCGGCTGCAGGCGCTGAAGTCGCAGTTGCAGCCGCACTTCCTGTTCAACACGCTGCACGCGATCGCGACGCTACTGGACGAGGACACCACGTTGGCCGAGGACATGCTGCTGCGCCTGAGCGAGCTGCTGCGCGCGTTCCTCGAGGACTACGATGGACAGGAGATCAGCCTGCGGCGAGAGCTGGTGCTGCTGGATCTCTACCTCGGCATCCAGCGCATTCGCTTCAAGGATCGCCTGACCACCCAGATCTATGTTGCGCCGGATACGCTCGACTGCGCGGTGCCAAGCCTGATCCTGCAGCCGATCGTGGAAAACGCCATCCGTCATGGCATCAGTGAACGCGTCGGCGCGGACTGCATCGAGATCGAGATCCGGCGTGAGGGTGATAGCCTCTGCGTCGATGTGCGCAACCGCAACAGTACGCTGGAAGCCGGGTCGTCATCCGGGCATGGCATCGGACTGTCGAACACAGGCTTGCGCCTGCGCGAGCTGTACGGTGATGCGGCGCAGGTGCGGCTGGAGATGATCTGGCCACAAGGCGTGGTCTGTCGTATCCGCTTGCCGTTCCGCGAGGTCGAGGAATCCGACGACGCGCCCGAGGTCGCGATCGCGTGAGCATCGCTACTCTCGTCGTGGACGACGAGCCGATCGCGCGCCATGCGATCGTGCG
>DASZCB010000549.1:0-3225 GCA_035943575.1 Rhodanobacter sp.
ACGAAGTCGACATGGCCCCGGTCATGGCGCTGCGCAAGAAGTACCAGGAGAAGTTCGAGAAGGAACACGGCGTCAAGCTCGGCTTCATGAGCTTCTTCGTCAAGGCCGCGGCCGAAGCGCTGAAGCGCTATCCGTTCGTCAACGCGTCGGTCGACGGCAACGACGTCATCTACCACGGCTACCAGGACATCTCGATCGCGGTATCCACCGACAAGGGTCTGGTCACTCCGGTGCTGCGCGACGTGCAGGACATGAGCTTCGCCGACGTCGAGAAGGGCATCGCCGACTACGCCACCAAGGCGCGCGCCAACAAGCTGTCGCTGGACGACCTGCAGGGCGGCACGTTCACGATCACCAACGGCGGAACGTTCGGCTCGTTGCTGTCCACGCCGATCGTCAACCCGCCGCAGAGCGCGATCCTCGGCATGCACACGATCAAGGACCGCGCCATTGTCGAGAACGGCCAGATCATCGCCGCACCGATGATGTACATCGCGCTCTCCTACGACCATCGCATCATCGACGGCAAGGATGCGGTGCAGTTCCTGGTCGATATCAAGAACCAGCTCGAAAATCCGCAGCGGATGCTGCTTGGTCTTTGATCGCCTTGGCGATCAAAGAAAATAGATAACGCAGCTCTGGCGGCGAGTCGTGGGATCAAATCCACGCTCGCCGCAACTCCCCCGCTCCACCATGACGATCGCGACAAGCGCGTCACGCAGCAAGGAACCAACCATGAGCGACAAATTCGACGTCATTGTCATCGGCGCCGGCCCGGCCGGCTATGTGGCCGCGATCCGCGCCGCCCAGCTGGGCCTGAAGACCGCCTGCGTGGATGCCTTCGCCGGCAAGGACGGCAAGCAGGCTCTCGGCGGCACCTGCCTCAACGTGGGCTGCATTCCCTCGAAGGCACTGCTCGATTCCTCGCGCCAGTTCCACAACCTCACGCACAACTTCGCGGTGCACGGCATCAGCGCCGACAACGCGAAGATCGACGTGCCCACCTTCGTCGGCCGCAAGGACAAGATCGTCAAGCAGTTCACCGGCGGCGTGGCGCAGCTGTTCAAGGCGAACAAGGTCACGCCGTACTTTGGTACCGGCAAGCTGCTCAAGGGAAACAACGTCGAGATCACCGGTGCCGATGGCGCCAAGCAGACGATCAGCGCCACCAATGTGATCCTCGCTTCCGGCTCGGTGCCGATCGAACTGCCGTTCGCGAAGTTCGACGGCAAGTCCATTGTCGACAACGCCGGCGCACTGGACTTCACCGAAGTGCCGAAGCGCCTGGGCGTGATCGGCGCCGGCGTCATCGGCCTGGAGCTGGGCAGTGTGTGGAGCCGCCTCGGCGCCGAAGTCACCATCATCGAGGCACTGCCGGACTTCCTCTCTGTCGCTGATGCCGACGTGGCCAAGGTGGCCGCCAGAGAATTCGCCAAGCAGGGGCTGACCATCAAGCTCAACGCCAAGCTCAACAAGGCCGAGGTGAAGAAGGACGGCGTGTACCTCACCTACACCGACAAGGACGGCGAGCAGAACCTCGTCGTCGACAAGCTGCTGGTCGCTGTCGGTCGTCGCGCCTATACCGCCGGCCTGCTGGCCGACGACACCGGCGTGAAGCTGGACGAACGCGGCCGCATCCTGGTCGACGAACACTGCCACACTGGCGTCGATGGCGTGTGGGCGATCGGCGACGCCGTGCGCGGCCCGATGCTGGCACACAAGGGTTCCGAGGAAGGCGTGGCGGTGGCCGAGTGGATCGCCGGCAAGGCTGGTCACGTCAACTACGACACGATTCCGTGGGTGATCTACACCGAACCGGAAATCGCCTGGGCCGGCAAGACTGAGAAGGAACTGAAGGACGCCGGTATCCCGTACAAGGTCGGCAGCTTTCCGTTCGCCGCGATTGGCCGCGCCGTCGCGATGAACGAGGCCATCGGCCAGGTGAAGATGCTCGCCCATGCCGAGACCGATCGCATCCTCGGCGTGCACATGGTCGGCCCGGGCGTCTCCGAGCTGATCGCCGAGTGCGTCGTCGCGATGGAATTCAAGGGCTCGTCCGAGGATCTCGCGCGCATCGTCCACGCGCATCCGACCCTGTCCGAGGCCGTCCACGAAGCCGCGCTGTCGGTCGACAAGCGCGCGATCCACAAGGGCAACTGAGGTCGGCATGACCTCATCCCGGTCAGCGCGTGGATGCGCGTCGACCGGGATGCTCCTCGCATGACACGCGACCCGTCCCCCAAGGACGGGTTTCGCGCTTTTGGAGATACAGATGGCCAAAATCACATCGCTCTGCGTTTACTGCGGCTCCAGCCCCGGCACGCATCCTGACTACATCGAACAGGCCCGCGCGTTCGGCACCGAGATGGCCCGTCGCGGTATCGCACTGGTCTACGGCGGCGGCAAGGTCGGCCTGATGGGCACCGTGGCCGATGCCGTACTCGCTGGCGGCGGCAAGGTCATCGGGGTGATCCCGCGCCAGCTGGTCGAGCTCGAAGTGGCTCATCCGGGGTTGAGCGAACTGCAGGTGGTCGAGACCATGCATCAACGCAAGACGCGCATGTACGAACTGTCCGACGCGTTCGTCGCCCTGCCCGGCGGCTTCGGCACCATGGACGAGATGTTCGAGATGCTGACCTGGGCGCAACTCGGCCTGCATCGCTATCCTTGCGCGTTTCTCGATGTGCGCGGCTATTACCGATCGCTCAGCATGATGATGGATCACATGGTGGCCGAGGGCTTCGTGCAGGCCGGCCAGCGCGACAGCGTGTGGTTCGGTGATTCAATGGCCGGGTTGTTCGACTGGATGGACCAGTACGACGGCGGCAACGCCTCCCGCGTGATCGGCCCGGCCAGCGTCAAGGCCTGAAATCCAAGGAAACGACATGAACACGTTCTACGCCTTCCGCATCCACAACGACGACGCCGGTTACCGTGCCGGCATCGAGGCGATCGACACTGCCGCGCTATCGCCCGGCGAGGTGCTGATCAAGGTCGCGTACTCGTCAGTCAACTACAAGGACGCGCTGGCTGGCACCGGCAAGGGCCGGATTCTGCGCACGTATCCGCTCAACGGCGGCATCGACGTAGCCGGCCGCGTGGTCGCCTCGACCGATCCGGCGTTCAAGGAAGGCGACGCGGTGCTGTGCACCGGCAGCGGCCTGTCGGAAACGCGTGACGGCGGCTACTGCGAATATGCGCGACTGGATGCGCGCTGGACGATTC
>DASZCB010000550.1:0-4504 GCA_035943575.1 Rhodanobacter sp.
CTAAGTGCAGCATCGCGTGGGCGTCCCGCTTGCATCTCGATCTGTGCCGCGTTGGCTTGCGCACGCGCAGATTCGGGGTTGATCTGCGCCCACACCAAGGCCTGCGTCTGAACATCGCCCCATACACTGGCACGCGCATGCGTCATCATGGCCAAGCCAAGCGGCAACGCAAACATCAATATCCGTTTGGGTGTCTGCAAGGTATTTGTGTCCACTAACCACAGGCCCAGAGGCCAGAACATCAGCAGCGCCGGAGTGTAATTGCGATGTTCGAAGTACAACTCAAGAGGCAGTGAGCTGGATTCCAGCAACTGTCCGGCAAAGTAGAACAAGATTGCCAGCGTCAGTGCTGGATGGCTGCGACGCAACCAGCAAGCAAGACTTATGAGCCCCAATACGGCGACTATTGCGGGCAAGGTCGAGCCGGGATGCAGCAAGGCTGTGGATACGATGTACTGGTCGTTGAAAAGTCCACTGGAGAAGGGGCGCGGGAACCAGAGAAGCGACAGGTATTCCATCAGTACGCGGGGCTCGGTCATGAGCCTCTGGGACATGCTCCATGTCCGACCTTCGATGTGTCCACCCGACAAGATGCCATGTATAGCGATCCAGATCAGATACATTCCGATGGCCAAGGCAGGCATAACGCCATACAGCAGCAGCGCCGTACGATGCGCATATGCTGTTTGTTTCGAGGGCAATGCCTGTCTCGGTGCAAGCACGATAAACTCGATCGACAACGCCAATATCGGCAGTAGAGCGCCATTGGCTTTTGCCATGACGCCTAGCACGGTGAAGCCAGCGAGTCCTGCCGTGCTCCACAAAAAGCCTTGAGCTGTTTTGCCGGCGACCAACAGGCTGCGTCCATGCAGCCAGACCAGCAGCCCGGCCAGCACGCAAGTGGCCGGAAGCATGGCTTCGCGCTGCACGATGTACAGCGTGGTGGATACCAGTAACGGGTGAAGTAGCCACAAGGCCGTGCCGAGTAGCGCGGCGCTGCGGCAACGAATGGCATCGAGCCCTAGTGTTTGGCCAAGCCTCGTTAGAAGGGCATAAAGCAGCACGCCGTTGAACAGATGCAGGATCAGGTTGGTGCGTTTGAAGGAATACGGCTCAGCCGGCCAGTTTCGCGCATCGAGCAGAAATGTCAGCAATGTCAGCGGTCTGCCGGTGGGATCGGCGGTGCCAGATGTTATGTAGCGCCAGAAGGCAGGCCAGTTATCGACCGGCCCCGTAGCACCCAATGTCGGAAGGTTTACGAAATCATCAAACAGGAAGTCACCGCGCAAACCGGGCCAATAGGCGGCAAGTGCCAGCAGCATGACGGCCAGCAGGATCAGCAATGGCATGACCGCAAGACGATTGCGCATTCGGGTTCCGGAAAAGAAGAAGGGCCGCGCTAGGCGGCCCTTCAGTGTAGCGATGATGCCTGGATCAGTTACCCGTACGGCAAGAAGTCGGCAGGTATTTCTGGTCGACCGTGGTGGCTGCATTGCTGCAAGTCCACGAGATGCTGCCAGCATGGGTGATTGCGGAGAACACCAGCAGCTTGTTTGCGATCTTGCTGTTGGCTGCGCCGCCAAATGTGGCCTGGATCTGGCCCTGCGTGGCGCCAGCGTCGACCTTGGTCACATACTTGCCAACGATGCTGGCGTTTTTGGCCAAACCTGCGGAAGCGTTGGTCGTGGGGAAGACACCTTTGTTGCTGTAGAACTCGGCCAGCGCCGTTTTGGCACCGTCAGAGAGCACGGCGCCTTCGGACACCTGCGAGCGGATCAGGTAGTCCTGATAGGCCGGGATGGCAATGGCGGCAAGGATCGCGATGATCGCAACCACGATCATCAGTTCGATCAGGGTAAAGCCTTTCTGCATCTTCTTCATGGTGGTTCCTCTGTTTTTGGTTAGCTAACCGTGTGATGCCCCCTGAGCCCCAGTCCCGAATCCCCCTAGGCGGGAACGGACCCCATACTCATGGTCAGGAACGACCAGGAAGCTCGCGGCAGAGTCAAGCAGGTTATATGCCACATCTGCCGCTGGTGTATTCCCGCATAACCGTAGGCATCAAGATTGTGCCTCTCGTCACGAAAGCCTGCAAGCGATGTCGTGGCTATCCGGGAAATGCACAAACTGTGATCGGCGTGGTCATGCGCAAAGCTGTCACTAGCAGGCAGGTAGTGACGTTTTTTGTCATTTCACTGTCGTTGCAACGGGAGTTTCACAGTGCTTGCCGTTATGGATTACGGCACGTGGTGGGCAAATATTTTCCGTCCAGGCTGCTGGGAGCGCATGTCCAGCTGATACTGCCGGCATGGCTGATCGGTGATAGCACTAGATACTCGCTACTGATATGACTATTGGCTTTCGGTCCGTTGAATAACACCTTGATAACACCACTGGTCACGTCGACGCTGGAAACATAGCTACCGGTGATCGAGGTATTTGTGGCCAGTCCGGCAGACTGGTTATTGGACGGGAACCGACCAGTGTTGGAGACGAAATCCCATACCGATGATTTGGCGCCGCTGGCCAAGCTCATGCCTTCGCTGACCTGCGCTCGAATCAGGTAATCCTGGTAGGCGGGAATGGCGATGGCAGCAAGGATCGCGATGATCGCAACAACGATCATCAGTTCGATCAAGGTAAACCCGGCGGAAATACGCTGGCGCAGCATGGTGGACTCCCCTGTGAGTACACCGAGAGCAGGCACGTTTTGTACCAAAGGTGAAAGTCCGGTGTGAGCTGCATCACGAATGGCTTGCTTGCCGTTGAAGCCCGTTCTCTATCTACCTTCGCCGCAGTTCGCTTTGGATGGACAGGAAGTAGCTTGCACCATGTCGGTTCCGCGCTTACCGTCACTGCTTTGACCACCCAAGGAACTCCCATGAAACCTCTGATTGCCGCACTCCTGCTTGCGTTGGTGGTTGCGCCTGCGATGGCGGGTGATGTTGTGGACACGACGTTCGCCAAGACCGAGGGCGCGCATGCGTTCAATGTGCGCGATCTGGTGATGATGGATCGGGTCAGCGATCCGCAGCTGTCGCCGGACGGGCGTTACGCCGCATTTGGCGTGCGCAGCACGGATTACGCTGCGAACAAGGGTGTCAACGCGATCTATGTGCTCGACCTGTCGAGCAAGGACGGCCAGCCGGTGAAGGTGCTGGAGAAGGGCGGTTCGGCGCATTGGTCGGCGGATGGCCACAGCCTGTACTACGTGGCGCCGGCCAAGGGTGTGGCGCAGTTGTGGCGGGTTGATCTGGGCGGCAAGGATGGCTTGAACCTCGCCAAACATGCGGCGGCCGTGCAGGTAAGTCATGGCGTGCTGGATCTGGGTGGCTACAAGCTGTCGCCGGATGGCAAGCAGGTGTTGCTGTCGTATGAGGTGTTCACCGACTGCGCCACTTTGGCGTGCACCCAGCAGCGTGGTGCTGCGCGCGACAAGGACAAGGCCAGCGGCACGCTGTACACCAAGCTGTTCGTGCGGCATTGGGATACATGGGCCAACGGTCGGCGCAACCAGCTGTTTGTCGGCAGCTTCGATGGCAACGGGCAATTGGCGGCGGAGCCGAAGCTGCTGAGTCGCGGTATCGACGGTGACGTGCCGAGCAAGCCGTTCGGTGACGAGAACGAGTTCAGCTTTGCGCCGGATGGCAAGCGGGTCTACTTCGACGTGCGCATTGCCGGCACCAGCGAGCCGTGGTCGACCAACTTCGACGTGTACAGCGTGCCGGCCGATGGCTCGGCTGCGCCGAAGAATCTCACTGTCGACAACAAGGCGTGGGATGCGTTTCCGGTGGTGTCGCCGGACGGCAAGACGCTGTATTACCTGGCGATGAAGACGCCGGGCTTCGAAGCGGATCGCTTCGCGATCATGGCGCTGGATCTGGCCAGCGGCACGAAGCGTGAAGTGGCTCCAAAGTGGGATCGTTCACCCGGAGGCCTGTCGATTTCCGCTGACGGCAAGACCTTGTATGCCACCGCCGATGACGAAGGTCAGCATCCGCTGTTCGCGATCGACGTGGCCAACGGCGAGGTCAGCCGGCTGAGCGGCGATGGAGCGGTGGGCGGCTATTCGATGGCCGCCGGCAAGCTGCTGCTGACGCGCGATGATCTGAAACGGCCAGCCGACGTCTACACGCTTGATATGAGCCAGGCCACTACCGACGGTAGCGCGCTGAAGCAGGTCACTCATTACAACACGGCGGCTCTGAAGAACGCGAAGGTCGGCGATTTCGAGTTCTTCAACTTCAAGGGCGCGAACAACGAGACCGTGCAGGGTTACGTGGTCAAGCCGGTCGACTACCAGCCGGGCAAGACCTATCCGGTCGCGTTCATCATCCACGGCGGTCCGCAGGGTGCGATGGACAATAGCTGGAGCTATCGCTGGAATCCGCAGACTTATGCCGGCCAGGGCTTTGCCGTGGTGACGGTGAATTTCCACGGTTCCACCGGTTACGGTCAGGCCTTCACCGACGCGATTTCCGGCGACTGGGGTGGCAAGCCGCTG
>DASZCB010000551.1:0-6100 GCA_035943575.1 Rhodanobacter sp.
AGTTCTCCTCCATTTCCTTCGGCGTATTGAGTACAACGGCCATCGAGCGTTGGCGATAGGGCGAGCCCGGAGCGTATAGAAAATTATCGGCAACGATCTGATCGCCGAGGAATTGCTGCAGGGTAGCGCTTGTCGCGTGCAATGCCTGGTACATCCGCAACGTCCTTTTATTGACCTGATCGTTCCGAGGTGAGCGTTCTAAAGTCAGCGTTCTTGATGTAGAACCGTGTAAAGCACGCCACCATCGGGCAGCGATGTGCGCCGCATTTGTTCTGTTTTCACCAACTCCTCCAAAACTTCCTCAAGCAGTCGCGAGATATCCGGCATATCGGAGGAAAGCAGCCAACAGCGCTGTATGCCTTCCAGCGTGTCGGATGCATCCGGATGTCCTGCGATGTGACGGAGAACCGCAGCGCGCAGGCTTGCTTTCCTCGTGGCGTCGTCATCGCAAGCCATCGCTGCACTTCCGCCCTATCTCATCGACGTAATGCCTAACGGTTCTTGGGAGCAAGTGGCGTGCCAGCATTGGCTATTGATTAAGTCATTGATAAAAATGAATTTAAATAGCCATCCAAAAAACGGGGTGGGTTCGCCTCACCCCACTGCGACCGGTATAAAACGCGTCGAAGCAGCGACACCCCCGCGTACAGGGGTGGGGTCAGCGGCACCCAGGGGTGGGTGTCATCGAACGCAGACGGGATAGGGCGGCCGCGCATATAGCGCCGCCATCAATCGGTTCTAGTCAGGGCTTGCGGGGATGTGGCATGGTGCAGCGCCTGGCTGGCAGTCATGCGGCGCTACCGGGCAGGGCTATTTCCGAGACCGGACTTTTCTAAAGAAGTCGAGCAGGCTCTGAGTTCGCGGGTATCGATGCGTGGATACAGTATTTTTTCAGCAAGCGTCCAAGATGACGACGCTCGGTGCCGATCAGGCGGGCGGCGGCCGATACATTGCCGCCGGCATGGAGCATGGCCTGACGCAGAAATCGTGTCTCGAATTCGGTAATGGCGCGATCCTTCGCGCAGCGATAATTCAAGAGGATTTCTCTCGCACCGGTCTCCAGTGACTGCAGCCCTGCAGGTGCGGCCATTTGCACGCAAGGGCCATCGCTCAGCAAAAATCCCTGATAGACCAGGTTTTCCAATTCACGAATATTTCCTGGCCAGTCATAACACTTGAACCAGCCTAGCGTTTGCGTATCGATCGGCCGAACGCTTTTTCCAAAACGCACACTGCCGATCTGCACGAAATGCTCGGCCAATAGCTCGGCATCATCCTCGCGCTCGCGTAAAGGAGGCATATGCAAGTGAAGAATGCGCAACCGATAAAGCAGATCCATGCGGAAATGATCTTGCGCCTCAAGGTCGCATAGTTTGCGATTTGTCGCCGCAACGATACGGACGTCTGAGCGACGTTCCGTGCAGCCGCCCACTGGGCGAAACTGCTGGTCTTGCAGAAAGCGCAACAAGGCCACCTGCGCTTTACACGACAGTGCATCTACCTCATCGAGAAACAAGGTGCCCTTGTGCGCCAGCTCCACCACGCCAGGCTTATCGGCACGGGCATCGGTGAATGCACCACGACAATGCCCGAACAGTTCGCTCTCGACTAGGCTGTCGGGTAGGGCGCCGCAATTGAGCGGAACGAAGGGGCCGTTTCGCCGTTGTCCTTGATAATGAATCGCACGCGCCGCGAGTTCTTTGCCCGTGCCGGTTTCACCCTCGATAAATACGGGCGCGTCATACGCGGTGATCTTCCCGATAAGCGCCAACATCTCCCTGAAAGCACGCGACCTTCCGATCATATCGTCGCCCCCATTATTCCCGCTGTCATACATCCGTATGACCTGGACGGGGCAGCAAACATACACCACATTCCCCTCGAAATCTCAGCAGAACATGCCTTCCAGAATCAGACCAAAGGCGCCGATGACGGCACCATGGCTGTATGGCATATTGATTTCAGAATTCAAATTCTGCGGGAAGCAAATATTTTGCCGAAAACGCCTATTCCGTCGATGGCGGCGGCCAATCGACAGATCAGTCGCGATTCATAAGGAAACGTTTTGGTTATGCGACTGCTTGGTTATGCGGCTGCCGGGTTACTACGAAATAGTCCCCCCATTCGCCGCTAGCCCTGGTGCGCTTTGTCGGGCCTCCTAAGGGCTGCTTGGTTGGGGTTGGCTTTGGTGCTGTCAATGGACAGACCGACGCCAATTAATGGCGTGTGCCTTTAGCTGTATGGCATTTAAGATATCAGGCGAAGGCCTGCACCGGAGGCAGGGAATAGATCGGAGAATCCTTAGCGCACGCCATGCATCAATCGGTTGATGAGTGGTGAGATCAGCAGCAGCAAGACGCCTGCACTGGCGAGCACCCAGAAGCTGAAGGTGAATCCACTCAGCGCCGAGGCCGCTGTCATCCCGCTTTCACCGCTGATATGACTCGCAAGCAGCCCCGATAGATTGCCGCCCGCTGCGAGCGACAGAAACCAGCCGCCCATCGCCACGCCAACCAGTCGCTGTGGTGCCAGCTTGGTCACCATCGACAGGCCGATCGGCGACAGACACAACTCACCTAGGCTCTGCAATACGTAGCACAGCGTCAACGGCCAGAACGGAATCAGCTCACCATGATCATGGATCATGCGGGACAGCGCATACATCAGCGCAGTGAAACCCAGACTGTTGAAAACAAGGCTCAGGCCGAACTTGCGTGGAATGGAGGGCTCTCTATGGCGTCTTGCGAGCAGCGCCCACGCCTGGCTCACCAACGGAGCCAATATGATGATGGCCAATGGATTGACCGATTGAAACCAGCCAACCGGGAACGTCCAGCCACCGAACATCTGCCGATCGACCATGTTCTGCGCCAGGAAATTGAACGACGTCCCCAACTGGTAATAGAACATGTAAAACAGCACGCTGAAGCCGAAGATGATCAGCATCGCCAGCACCCGATGCAACTGCACGCGGTCATGACGTCTCGCCTCGACGATAAGCATCGCGGCTACGCCAACGAACAGCATGCCCAGTATCCATTGCAAATCGCCTGCATCAACGGAGGCTAGCAACAGGCGTACCAGCGGCACGGCCGCTGCAACGCCGAGCAATACCCAGGCCACACGCATCCGGCTGGCCGCCTCGGGTGCCGGCCGTCCGATCCCGCGCAGACCGCGTCGCCCGAACCAGAACCAGAACAGGCTCAGCAGCATGCCGACGCCCGCCGCCCCAAAGACCAGCTTGTAGTTCTGCTGCATCGGTGTGTCGGTAAAGCGGCTGGCCAGCCATCCGGTCAACAGCGGAGCCAACAGTGAGCCAAAGTTGATGCCCATGTAGAACAAGGTGAAGCCGCGATCGCGACGATCGTCGCCGAGGCCATAAAGCTGCCCGACCATCGAAGAGATATTCGGTTTGAACAGGCCATTGCCGACAATCACTGTCGACAGCCCGAACAGGAAAAGCTCTTTGCCCGGCAACATCACCACGAACAGACCGATCGCCATCACCAACGCACCGATCAGTATCGAGCGCTGGTAACCGATGATCCTGTCCGCGACATAGCCGCCAAAAATGCTGGCTGCGTAAATCAGCGCCGTATAGGCACCGAAGATCTTGCTGGCCCACACTTGCCCGGCCGGGTTGCCGTCATAGAAATGCGCAACGATATACAGAGCAAGCGCCCAACTGACACTGTAAAAAGCGAAGCGCTCCCAGAACTCGGTCATGAACAGCATCCACAGAGGTCGTGGATGACCAAACGTTTGCGGATAGTCCGGAATCGAGGGCGCGGCGGAGATGGTTTTATCGCTCATGCATGCCCTTCGGAGCCTGTTCAATGCTTATGTGAACATCGAGCATCGACAAGATTTTGTCGCCGCGGCCGTGCACATCCCCCGATGTAAATGTCATCCTGCCGTCATGGAAGCCCGGCGTCTTGTGACATTTATCGTGAGCGCGTGCGGAATTTTGCACAAAACAGTTAACGCCAAAGATTTTGACAAAGCTCGGGCATGCCGTGCTGTCCGGGTGTCTATGCGCTCGGCACCGACGGCTGTATGCGTAGTCTCTCGTGATAGATCGATATAGAGACTGTGGCATGGGGTTTCATGCACAGATCAGTCTTCGACTGAATGGATGGCTAGACGGCTATTACGTATGCCGTAGGAAAAATACACCACGAGCCCGATCAGCAGCCACGCCGCGAAGCGCAAATAGGTAATATTGGGCAGTCCCCAGATCAGCCAGCAGGAAAAGCCCACCCCGATAATCGGTACCAGCGGCACCAGCGGCGTGCGAAAGGGACGCTCCATCTCGGGACTGCGCCAGCGCAATACGGCTACCGCGCTGCAGATCACGATGAATGCGCCGAGTACACCGATATTGACCAGTTTGGCCAGTTCGTTCAGTGGAAACAGGCCCGAGGTTATCGCTGTGACCAGGCCCAGCAACACGGTCGTGCGATGCGGGGTATGCCAGCGCGGATGCACCTTGGCGAACCAGCCGGGCAGCAGGCCGTCGCGTGACAGCGCGAACCAGATCCGCGCGCCTGCAAGCAAGTTGGCGAAGATTACACTGGTGATGCCGCAGACCGATGCCAATGAAATCGCGACCATGACCTGCGGCAGACCGATGGCGGTAAACGCGCCGGCGACCGGAGCAGGATTATCCAGCGTGGTGTAGGGCACGATGCCGGTCAGTACCAGGCAAATGGCGAAGTAAAGCGCCATGGCTATCCCCAGCGACAGAAGCACGGCGCGCGGCAGGTCACGCTGCGGGTTCTTCGATTCTTCGGCGGCGGTGGTCAGCATGTCGTAGCCGAACACGGCGAAGAACACGACCGCGGCGCCGGTGACCACCCCATGCACGCCAAATGGCATGAACGGATGCCAGCGTTCGGGTTTCACAAAGGCGACACCGGCGATCACGATCAAGGCGGCAGCAGCAATTTTGATGGCCACGATCAAGGTATTGAAACGTACGCCCCAATGCATGCGCGTCGCCAGCACGGTGGTGATTGCCAGCGAGATCACCACCGCGGGGAGGTTGAACAAGCGGCCCGGTGCGCTGCCATAAGCGCCCTGTGCCCACACGGGCAACGGGATGCCGGCTGCATCCAGCAACGCCTGCACGTAACCCGACCAACCCACGGCAACCACGGCAGCAATCAGTGCGTATTCCAGCAGCAGATCCCAGCCGATGATCCAGCCGGCGAACTCGCCAAGCACTGCATAGCCATAGGTGTAAGCGCTGCCGGAGACGGGGATCAATCCGGCGAACTCGGCGTAACACAGCGCGGCGGCAGCGCTGGCGATGCCGGCGATGAGGAACGACAAAACCACGGCGGGGCCGGCTTGCGTTGCCGCTACCGTGCCGGTCAACACGAAGATGCCTACACCGATGATGCCGCCCAAGCCGATCGCAGTGAGCTGCCACAACCCCAGAACACGCTTCAGTCCACTGCGTTCGCCCACTTCGCGCTGCATCGCCCGGACCGATTTACGCCGCGTCATGTCGGTAATCAAACCCATGCCTTGCTCTCCGCTGATGTCGTGCTTGTTCTGGATGCCTGTCTTGTTCCTTCCCCTGCCAGCAAGGGGGAGGTTAGGGGGAGTCAGTGCGTCGCATATGGCGACTTGCCGCCTTCGGTGGCGAACTGGTCGATACGTGCATGGAGTACAAATAGAGGTACCGAGCCGGTGGACAGCACGGCGTCGTGGAAGGCGCGGATATCGAACTTGGTGCCCAGCGCTTTTTCGGCGCGGGCGCGGTCATCACGGATCGCCATTTCGCCCAGGTAATAGCTCAGTGCCTGTGCGGGCCATGCGATGTAGCGATCCACCTCGGTCTCGATTTCATGATCGGCCAGCGCGGTGTTCTGGCGCAGATAGTCTTGCGCCTGCTCGCGTGTCCAATGCAGGTGATGCAGGCCGGTGTCGACCACCAATCGCGCCGCACGCCAAGCTTGGTAGCTCAGATAGCCGAAGCGCTCGTAGGGCGTCGTGTAGATGCCCATCTCCTGGCCCAGGTATTCGCAGTACAGTGCCCAGCCTTCGTCGTAAGCGGAGATGTAGCTGTAGCGACGGAAGTCCGGCAATCCAT
>DASZCB010000552.1:0-1575 GCA_035943575.1 Rhodanobacter sp.
CAGCGGCTGTGGTTTGCCGCCCAGGCCACCGCCGACGAGATCAAGGCGCGCTCGACCGAACTCACCGGACCGCTGGCCAGCGCGATGGACGTCGAGGCGCTGGGCCATTGGTACAGCGCGGTCAATCGCACCCGCGAGAGCCTGCGCGGCCCGTTGCGTGGCGATCTGTTACTGCTGGAATTGCTGGCGCAGTGGCGTTGAGCGAAGTCGCCGCCAATACGTCGTCGACGGTTCTGGCGAGTGCCTTGCCGTCGTTTTCCGCACAGACCCGCTTGCTGGTGGTGGCGCCGCACCCGGATGACGAAACCATCGCAACCGGTCTGCTGATTCAGCAGGTGCGGGCGGCCGGCGGGGAGGTGTGCATCCTGCTGCTGACCGCCGGCGACAACAACCCGTGGCCGCAACGTTGGCTGGAACGGCGCGTGCGGATCAACGCCGCGGACCGGCAACGCTGGGGTCGCCGCCGGCATGCGGAAATACAGCAGGCGCTGCAATACCTCGAGGTGCCGGCGCAGGCGTTGCAGGCATTAGGCTGGCCGGACATGGGTGTTACCGATGGCTTGCTGCAAGCGGGAGATTCAGCAGTGTCCGCGCTGGTCGCGGTGATCGAGCGATTTCGTCCCAGCCTGATCGCGCTGCCTGCACTGGAGGATCGCCATCCCGATCACGGTTCGGCACATGTGCTGATGCGATTGGCCCTGGCCGGGCAGGCTGCACCGCCACGACTGCTTGCCTACCTGGTGCATGGTCGCGCACAGGCGGACGGCTTCATCGAGATCCATGGCTCGGCCACGCAATCAGCAAACAAGAGCAAGGCGCTTGCGGCGCATCGCAGCCAGATGGTCTTGAGCGGCAAGCGTATGCACCGCCTGGCCGACCGGCCCGAAAGATATGTCGACGTATCGGCTGTGCCGACCGTGTCCGTTTCCGTGTTGCCGTGGCAGCCACCGGCATGGTTATCGCCATGGCTGCGGCTGAGCGTGACCAGTGCGGCGGGAACGCAGAGCTGGCGCTGGCGGGATGCGCCGTTGCAGCGCGACAGTCAGGGTGCCTATCAGCTGCCCTCACCGCACGACACGGCAGATCTGCCGCGCTTCGCCAGACTGACGCTGGATCTGCCTTCGTTATGGATATTCGATCACTGGGGATGGTGCGCACTCGGATCGGGCGCCGCCGCTGACACCGGTCTTGCGCAGACGGATTGACAGGGCTAGCTTCTGACGCGGGGGAACGATGATGCGGGCGCGGCCGTCAGGCCGCGCCATTCCGCGACATCATCGAAACCGGTTGCCGATCCAGTCTCGCGATATCGACGCAAGTCGCCGATACCATCCACCCGGTCAGTCAATTGAATGCATAGTCCGGATCTGAACTCGTTAGATGTCAACCCAGCGCAGGAAGCCGCTTCTAGCGAGAGCTTCTATGCCGCGTTGTCCGAGATTGGCCAGCTGCTGGTTCGCTCGCTCGATCCGCCGGTGCTCTACGAGGCGGTGATCGAGGTTCTCGAACGGCGGATTGGTGCCCGACTGGTGATCGTGGGTGATCTGGATCGAGATATTGGCTACCTGCGCCGTG
>DASZCB010000553.1:0-3067 GCA_035943575.1 Rhodanobacter sp.
GATGAGTCTGGCACCGGCGCCGGACATCGAGCAGCTGCAACAGCGTGCCACCGAGCTTGCCCGCACGCTGGCCGAGCGGCTGGATTACGTGGGCGTGTTCGCGCTGGAACTGTTCGTCAAGGACGGCGAGCTGCTTGGCAACGAGATGGCGCCGCGGGTGCACAACTCCGGCCACTGGACTATCGAGGGCGCGCACACCAGTCAGTTCGAGAATCATGTGCGTGCCGTGCTCGGTCTGCCGCTGGGCGATACCGGCGCGCGCGGCCTCTCGGCAATGTTCAACTGGATCGGTGAGCTACCCGATGCGGCCCCGGTGCTGCACGCCGTCGATGCGCACTGGCACGACTACGGCAAGCAGGCGCGCCCGGGCCGCAAGGTGGGGCATGCCACGGTGTGCGCGGCGGACACCGTGCAACTGGCTGAGCGCCTGGCCGGAATTGCCGGGGTACTGGGGCGCGAGGCGCAAGTCGCGCCGGTGTTGCTGACGCTGGGTAGCAAACCCTGATTTCGCAGGGCGGGTAGTGTCCGCCCTGCGAAACTGTCACGCACAAAAAAACGGAGCCGTTGCCGGCTCCGTTTTTTCGTTGATGCCCGGAATCAGGCCAGGTTGCTGGCTGCGAATTCCCAGTTCACCAAGTTCCAGAACGCTTCCACATATTTCGGGCGGGCGTTGCGATAATCGATGTAATACGCGTGTTCCCACACGTCGGTGGTGAACAGCGGCTTGTCGCTGCCGGTGATCGGGGTGGCTGCGTTCGAGGTGTTGACGATGCCGAGCGAGCCATCCGGACGCTGCACCAGCCAGGTCCAGCCGGAGCCGAAGTTGCCGGCGGCGGACTTGCTGAATTCGTCCTTGAACTTGTCGAACGAACCGAACGCCTTGCTGATTGCATCTGCCAGCTTGCCACTGGGCTCGCCGCCGCCTTTGGGGCTCATCGAGTTCCAGTAGAACGTGTGATTCCAGATCTGCGCGGCGTTGTTGAACACGCCGCCGGATGACTTCTTGATGATGTCTTCCAGCGTGGCGCCCGCAAACTCGGTGCCTTCGATCAGCTTGTTGAGGTTGGTCACGTAGGCCTGGTGATGCTTGCCGTAGTGATACTCCAGCGTTTCGGCGGAAATGTGCGGCTCCAGTGCGTTCTTTTCGTACGGAAGCGGGGGAAGTTCGATCGCCATGATGAGGCTCCTAGCAGTGGCTGGGGAAGATGGGCCGGCGCAACGGACGGCAGCCGATGGGTGACTGATACAATATCGGTCTGCCTGCATTGTAAAGATGAAACATCAAGCTATGGACATCAACGAGCGAATCAGGGCGATCCTGGCCGAGCATCCCATCGTGCTTTTCATGAAGGGCACACCGGAATTTCCGATGTGCGGCTTTTCCAGCCGCGCTGCGCAGGCATTGACCGAAGCAGGCGCCGTGTTCCACGCGGTGAATGTGCTGGCCGATCCGCAGATACGCGCCGCGCTGCCGCATTTTGCGAACTGGCCGACCTTTCCCCAGCTGTTCATCCAGGGTGAGCTGATCGGCGGTTGCGACATTATCGAGGATCTGAAATCCGCCGGTGAGCTATCGCGCATGGCCAGCGATGTCGCCGGAGCGGCATCTTGATGACGCTGCCGATTTCCCGCCTGCCTGCCGGCTGGTTGCCGGCAGGCAACACCCTGGCCGATCGCGTGGTACTGGTGACCGGAGCCTATGGCGGACTGGGCGGCGCGGTGGCACGTGCGGCGTCGCGCGCCGGCGCCACCGTGGTAGTCACCGGTAAACGCAAACGTCAGCTGGAACAGCTGTACGACGCGATGCGCGCCGAGGGCCTGGCCGAGCCGGTGATCCATCCGTTGGACATGGAAGTGGCCACGCCGCGCGAGTACACCGCGCTGGCCGAAGGACTGGAACGCGATTTCGGGCGACTCGACGGCATCGTGCACGCCGCCGTCAGCTTCGGCGGGCTGACACCGATCGCCATGCACAAGCCCGACGCCTGGTTACGCGCGATGCACGTGAATGTGTCGGCCCCGTTCGCGCTGACCCAGGCTTGCCTACCGCTGCTGACCCAGGCCAGCGACAGCGCAGTGGTGTTCGTGCTGGACGATCCGGCGTTGCTGCAGCGCGCGCACTGGGGCGGCTACGGTGCGTCGAAGGCGGCACTGGAACGGTTCGCGGCGATCCTGCACGAAGAAACCGACAGCAGTGCGCTGCGCGTTCATGCCATGCTGCCGGCGCCGATGCGCACCGCGCTACGGCAGCTGGCGTACTTCGGCGAAGACATCATGCAGCGACCGCCGCCGGATGCGGCGGCGGCGGCGGCGGTCTATCTGCTCAGCGCGCAGGGCGTGGCAGCGCGTGGTGCCGTGCTGGACCTGCGGGCCGACTGAGTACGGTGTTCCGATGCCGGTGCAGTGGTGATCGCTTCACGAGAATGGAGTTGAGATGGAAACGCAGATGACCACGTTGTCAGCGGGAATCATGTTGTTTCTGATCATGGATCCGCTGGGCAATATCCCGTTCTTTCTGAGCCTGCTGAAAGACGTGCCGCCGAAACGCCGGCGCCGGGTGATGGTGCGCGAGCTGCTGATCGCGCTCGGCGTTTTGCTGGCGTTCCTGTTCGGCGGCCAGCACATCCTCAAGCTGCTGCAGCTGAAGCCGGATTCGATCAGCATCGCTGGCGGCATCGTGCTGTTTCTGATCGGCATCCGCATGGTGTTTCCACCGGCGGATGGCGGTGGGATCTTCGGCAATCCTGGGCAGGGCGAGCCGTTCATCGTGCCGATGGCGATCCCCGGCGTGGCCGGCCCGTCGGCGATGGCAGCGTTGCTGCTGCTGACCAACACCCAGCCCGGCCGCACCGCCGACTGGACGATCGCGCTGCTGCTGGCGTGGCTGGCCACCTCGCTGATCCTGCTCAGTGCCACCTACCTGTTCCGCTGGCTTGGCGAGAGCGTGCTGACCGCACTGGAGCGCGTGATGGGCATGCTGCTGATCGCGATGGCGGTGCAGATGTTCATGGCTGGCGTGGCGTCGTTCCTGCACCTGAGCGTTTGAAACAACGATATCAACGGATGT
>DASZCB010000554.1:0-1901 GCA_035943575.1 Rhodanobacter sp.
GAGGCCAGGGCGCAACACAGCGACGCGACGCAGGCTGCCGACACTGCCGCACCTGGGATATTCGCCTCATTGCTCGGCAATGCCATTGCTCAACCCGATCGTCAGGTCAATGCACAGAGTCTTTTTCTCGGCAGCCTGGGCATGACGCAAGCCGATGGCACGCCGCTGGTCAGCGAACAAGAGCAAGCGAATCCGGCCGATTTCCTGCTGGCGCATCAGGTCATGGCGCCACTGCTGCGGCAAATACTGCCTGCTGCCGCACTGGACATGCTCAGTGCATCGACCGCCGCATCAGCCGGCGCAGCCGGCAAAACCGTGGACGTCAATGAGCTCGCCAAGCAAGTGAATGCGCTGAAGAAGCAGCTCGCCGAGCACAAACGACTGATCGCCACCATGACCAAGCGCAAGCCCTGAGGATACTGTCATGGACCAGAGTCAACGCCCGGTTTTTTTTGAAGGGCAATATCTAGGCGCTGCCGACCTGACTGCCGCCATGCTGTACCAGCACGTGCAGACGGCGCGTCATACCCTGGGCGCGCATACCTGGGGTATCGCCATCGGGCTGGACCTGTTCGAACGCGCCCTGCCCTCGGGCACTTCGGTCGATGTATCGCTGTTGCCTGGCGTAGCCTGGGATGGTTACGGCAATGCCGTGGTGATCACCTCGCCAGTCAAGCTCAGTGTCGATGCTTTCGCCAATTTCCAGACCGATACACCCGACGGCGGGGTGCTGGTCAAGATATGGGTGCGCTACAAGGAAGCTGCCACGGCCACGACGCCCGCGGGCTTCGCCTTGTGCAGCGGCGATACGTCCAACCGGGTTGCGGAAAGCTACGCCATCGTTGTCGGCGACCCGCCTAAAGGGCCGCATGACTCGATCACCCTGGCGGGTCGCAGCGTACAGCCTGACATGGCATTGCAGTTGTTCAATCCTGATGAGCCGACGTTGTACGACGAGTCGGTGCCGTTTCAACAGTTTCCCGAGTCCGGCGATAAACGGCGCTGGCTGATTCCGGTAGGCATGGTGCGCTGGTTCAAACAAGGCAGTCAGCCAGGCACGTTTTTGCCGCGCGACGACAGCGGTGGCAGCGATGGCCTGCAAACCAAGGACAGTGATCAAATCCGTGCGTTTCGCCAATACCTCGGCGTCGTGGCGGAAAGTGTGCAAGCTGCCGGCGGGGTGATTCGTTTACGCGATCGCAGTGTCGATCCCACCAGCGTGCACTTTCAGCCGCCGCGGATCGACGATGCGGCGCATCCGCCGGAAAACGATCTGGTCTGGGTCGAAGGCAATTTACGCGTATTGGGTGATGCTCGGCTGCTCGCTGGCGCGCTGGATTTCCGCACCGACACTGGTGATCGCAAAGGCGTGCCGCAAGTGCTGCGCCGGGTGGATGGCAACAAGGCAGGCGGCAGCGATCTGCAAGTGCTGTTCGCCGCCAAAGATGGTGCCACCGGCAAGAATGCCTTCTCGGTAGGCGATGTGAATGTGGATAGCACTGGTGCATTGAAAGAGATCGTGCCCTTTCTCACCGTACGCGATAACGGTTTGACCTGCGTCGGCGGAGATACCCCGGCAGCCACCTTGCATGTTGCGGGCGATCTGGCCATCGAAAAAATCGGCGGCGGCGCGGCACGCGCACTGCCGGCCCATGCCACCTTGATCTGGAACGATGGCGCCTGGCTATGGCTCAATGCCAATCAAGACCAGAGCCAGCCGATTCCAGGGGTGCGCACGCCGGGCGAATTCGCCTGCGGCTCATTGAACGTCGGCGGCATCGGCGGCAACTGGAGCGACCCCGGTGCAGGCAATGCCTGGTTTGGCGGCTCGCTGGGCATCGGCACCAACACCCTGGATGCCAGCGTGGTCATTCAGGCACCCAATAAGCATCAAGGCAAAC
>DASZCB010000555.1:0-3404 GCA_035943575.1 Rhodanobacter sp.
TAGGCCACCTTGCCATCGATCACCACGGCGGTGACGAGGCCGGCGACGGCATGCCGCTCGGTGAGTCGGCTCAGCCAGCGCTGGTAGTCGGCGATAGTCTGTTCGACGCGTGCCGGCGGCAGACTCTGCGGCGTGCTTTGAACACGAGCAATCGGTGATGCTGGGGCGGGCGTGGTGGCACAAACCGGCGTGCAGGCCAGTCCAAACACACCTGCGATGAGCAGAAAAATCTTTTGAAACTGCATGGTATTCTGATCTGATTCCGGCGTGGAGATGCGCCTCAGGGTGGAGAGTCTGGCGATGGGTCTGATCATTGTTCTGATTATTGTCGTTCTGATTGTCTTGTACTTCGTGGCGATCTACAACGGACTGGTGACCTCACGCAACAGCTACAAAAATGCCTTTGCGCAGATCGATGTACAGCTGACCCGCCGGCACGACCTGATTCCGAATCTGGTGGAAACCGCCAAGGGTTATCTCGCGCATGAACGTGGAACTCTCGAAGCCGTGGTGCAGGCGCGCAACGCGGCGGTCAGCGGGCTGGCAGGCGCCAAGGCCAATCCGGGTGATCCGGCCGCGATGCAGCAGCTGTCCAGCAGCGAAAATGCTTTGACACAGACTTTGGGTCATTTGTTCGCGCTGCAGGAAGCGTATCCCGACCTGAAGGCGAACCAGACCATGATGCAGCTCTCCGAAGAGCTGACCTCGACCGAAAACCGCGTTGCGTTCGCGCGGCAGGCCTATAACGATTCGGTGCTGACCTACAACAACAAGCGCGAGGTCTTTCCTGCCTCGGCGGTGGCGAACAGCTTCGGCTTCGTCGCGGCCGAGCCATTGAAGATCGAGGATCCGGCCGTGCGCGACGCACCGAAGGTTTCCTTCAGCTGATTGCCGCCGCATCGCGACCGTTGTCGCGATGCACACGTTCAGTCGCCGGAGCCGCCATGGATTTCTTTGCGCAACAGGCGCGCGTACGCAGCAGCAGTCGACGACTGGTCGTGCTGTTCGTGCTGGCCGTGATCGCGATCGTGGCGGCGATCGACGCGGTGGTGTGGGTCGCCATGGGCCACCGCCCGATAAATGGCGAGCCGGCGATTTCGAATCTGCCGCTGCTGTTCACCAGTAGCGCGGTGGTGCTGGCCGGGATCGGGCTCAGCTCGCTGTTCCGCATCATGAGTTTGTCCGGCGGTGGCAAATCCGTGGCCGAGAGTGTCGGCGCGATGCCGGTGTCGCCTGATACGCGCGACCCGCAGCTGCGCCAGTTGCGTAACGTGATCGAAGAAGTGGCGATCGCGGCGGGCGTGCCGGTGCCGGACATCTATCTGATGGAGGAGGAGCCCGGCATCAACGCGTTTGCCGCCGGCTACTCGGCCTCCGACGCGGCGGTGTGTGTGACCCGCGGCTGTCTCGACAACCTGAGCCGCGACGAATTGCAGGGTGTGATCGCGCACGAGTTCAGCCACGTGTTGAACGGCGACATGCGGCTCAACATCCGCCTGATGGGTCTGCTGTTCGGCATCCTCGTGCTGGCGGTTGTGGGGCGCAAGGTGATCTGGTTCGGCGGTGGCCGCAACAGTCGCCGTGACGGTGGCGGTGGCCAGGTATGGATGATCGGGCTGGCGCTGATCGTGGTCGGCTACATCGGTTATTTCTTCGCGCGATTGATCCAGGCCGCCGTGGCGCGTTCGCGCGAATCGCTGGCCGATGCCTCGGCGGTGCAATTCACCCGCCAGACCGACGGCATCGCCGGTGCGCTGAAGAAGATCGCGATCCTCAGCGAAGGCTCCGCATTGCAGGTGGCGAACAAGCAGGAGGTGGCGCACATGCTGTTCGGCGAAGCCGGCACATTCAATGCACTGTTCGCCACCCATCCGCCGCTGCTGCAACGCATTCGCGCCTTGGAACCCGGTTTTCGTGAGGAGGATCTGGCCCGACTGGCGGCATCATTGAAGCAGGTCGCCGAGGCGCAGCCTACGGTAGCGGCCACCAGCAAGCCGGCGAACCCGCTGGGTGTGCCAGGCCTGGCCGTACCACCGCCGTTGCGTGCGGTGCAGGCTGGCGCCGTGCTGGCGCAGGGAAACTCGATGGAGGTGACGCGTTTCCAGCGTGCCGCCGCCGTGCATCAGGCCATGCCGGCCACGTTGACGGCCGCCGCGCAGCAGCCGGAGTCGGCGCTGACCGTCGTACTCGCCTTGGCGATGTCGACGCAAGCCGAATTGCAGGCAACCCAACGCCGGATCACCGCTAACGCATTCGGCGATGACCTGCAGCAAGCGGTGCAGATCATCGCGGTCGAAGTGGCGATGCTGCCGCCGGAGTCGCGACTGCCGTTGGCCGCGCTGGCGTTCCCGGCGTTGAAGCAATTGTCGGAAGGACGTCAGCAGACCTTGCTGGACACGCTCGACGCGTTGGTGCGGGCGGATGGCCGGGTGGATCTCGACGAGTACTGCCTGGCCCGGTTGTTGCGCGTACAGTTGCTGGAATCACGGCAACCGCGGCGCGCACCGCTGGACGGTTTGAAAAAGCTGCCCGCTTGCCGCGACAGCGTGATGCTGGTCTGCGCCGTAGTGGCCGCGAACGGCAGCGCCGACGAAGCTGCCGCGCGTCGCGCCTGGCTGCTGGCGATGCAGCAGGCTTTTCCCGGCGTGGCACTCGACTGGTCAGCGCCGCCAGCGGCGTGGCAGGTGCCGTTCGAGCGTGCGCTGGATGATCTGGACGGATTGATGCCGCCAGCCAAGGAGCTGGTGATCCAGAGCCTGGCCAGTGCGATTCACGCCGATGATGTAGTCAGCGTGGCCGAAGCCGAATTGTTGCGGGTGATCTGCGCCAGCCTGCATTGCCCGCTGCCGGCGTAGCAGCGCGCTCCCACCGGGGCGCGGCGTTCCACGCGATGCTTGTGCTCAGGTTCCGCCGAGGATCAGCGCGCTGGCCCGTTCGGCGATCATGATCGTCGGCGCGTTGGTGTTGCCGCTGGGCAGGCTCGGCATCACCGAGGCATCGACCACGCGCAGGCCGTGCACGCCACGCACGCGTAGTTCGCTGTCGACCACCGCGCGATCATCGTTGCCCATGCGGCAGCTGCCGACCGGGTGATAGACCGTTTCCGCCTTGCGTCGGATGAAGTCGGTGTACTCGGCATCGGTGCGAAGCGAGCGTTCGGGGAACACCGGTTCACCGCGGTACGCGTCGAACGCGGGTTGGTCGAAGATTTCGCGCGACAGCCGCGCCGCCTCGATCATCCGCTTCAGATCGTGTCCTTCAGGATCGCCAAGATAATTGGCATGGATCGCGATCGGCTGTACCGGATCGGCCGAGTGCAGGCGCAGACGGCCGCGGCTGCGCGGATGCAGATAACATGCGTGCATGGTGTAACCGTAGCCGGGCAGGCGATGACGGCCGTGATC
>DASZCB010000556.1:0-4729 GCA_035943575.1 Rhodanobacter sp.
CCCGAAGGTCAGTTCGTGGTCGAGTACGAAGGCGTGATCGTCGGCTACTGCGCTACCTTCCGCATCGACGAAGCCACCGCGCTGGCACCGCATACCTGGATGCAGATCACTGGCGGCGGCATGGGCTCGCGCCACAAGCCGGACGGCAATTGGCTGTACGGCATGGAAGTGGTGGTGCATCCGGACTACCGCGGCATGCGCATCGGCCAGCGGCTGTACCAGGCGCGCAAGCGGCTGTGCATGGATCTCAAATTGCGCGGCATCGTGTTCGGCGGACGCATCCCCGGCCTGGCGAAGAACCTTGCGCGCTACGGCAACGCCGAGGCATACGTGCAGGCGGTGGTGGAAGGCAAGCGGCGCGACCTCACGTTGAGCTTCCAGTTGTCCAACGATTTCGAAGTGATCGGCCTGCTGCGTGCGTACGTGCCGTCCGACCACGAATCGCTCGGCTACGCGGCGCACCTGGTCTGGCGCAATCCGCAACTGCTCGACCAGCCGGACATGCCACCGATCACCTCGGCCCGGTTGCTGCCCGATTCGGTGCGGGTTGCCTCGGTGCAGTACCAGCAGCGCCGGATCACCTCGTTCGCGGAGTTCGCCACCCAGGTCGAATACTTCACCGACATCGCCGCAGATTACAGCGCCGACTTCGTCACCTTCCCCGAGCTGATTACGCTGCAGCTTCTGTCGATCGAAAACACCGAGCTGTCGCCAGTGGAATCGATCCGCAAGCTGAGCCACTACACACCGCAAGTGAAGGAACTGTTCAGCCGTCTGGCCGTCCATTACAACATCAACATCATCGCCGGAACGCATCCGACCGAACAGGCCAATGGCGACATCCACAACGTCTGCTACGTATGCCTGCGCGACGGCTCGATCCACGAACGCGAAAAATTGCACCCCACGCCGAGCGAGCGCAACGTGTGGAACATCAGCGGCGGCGACAGCGCAGCCACGGTACTCACCGACTGCGGCCCGATCGGCGTGATGATCTGCTACGACGCGGAGTTCCCGGAAGTGGCGCGCCACCTCACCGACCAGGGCGCGCTGATCCTGTTCGTGCCGTTTTGCACCGACGTGCGCGAGGGTTATCTGCGCGTGCGCTACTGCGCGCAGGCGCGAGCGATCGAAAACCAGTGCTACGTGGTGCTGTCCGGCAACGTGGGTAACCTGCCCGGCGTCAACAACTTTGACATCCAGTACGGCCAGAGCTGTATCCTGACACCCAGCGATTTCGGCTTCGCCCGCGACGGCGTCGCTGCCGACTCCACGCCGAACATCGAGACCGTGCTGTTCGCCGACCTGCGCCTGGAGAGCCTGGCCCGCGCGCGCAATGCCGGCGCGGTGCAGAACCTGA
This sequence comes from Rhodanobacter sp., assembly GCA_035943575.1. Lineage (GTDB taxonomy): Bacteria > Pseudomonadota > Gammaproteobacteria > Xanthomonadales > Rhodanobacteraceae > Rhodanobacter. The sequence goes on from DASZCB010000556.1 coordinate 1,361, forward strand.
AGGACCGCCGCTTCGATCTGTACGAGACGCGCTGGCGGCCGCGTTGATGACTACCAGCGTGGACACTGCCCGGTCTGCGATAATCCAGCGATGCCCAGCCTCGCTGGATGCGGAAGCAGTCACGGAGCCGCCGAAAACATGAGTGAACCACGCTGGGACCGGTTGTTGTTGAACGCCACGCTCGCGACGTTTGTCGGCGACGCGCCCTATGGCCTGATCGAGCGCGGCGCAATCGCAGTGCATCACGGCCGCATCGCCTGGGTCGGCCGCATGGATGCCTTGGCGGATGCACCTCACGCGCTGGCCGTCGTTGTCGAATCGCTCGATGGTGCGCTGGTCACGCCGGGACTGATCGACTGCCATACCCACCTGGTGTTCGGCGGCGACCGCGCACATGAATTCGACCTGCGCCTCAACGGCGCCAGCTACGAAGAGATCGCCCGTGCCGGCGGCGGCATCGTATCCAGCGTCAATGCCACCCGCGCCGCCAGCGAGGAAGTCCTGTTCGCGCAATCGCTGCCGCGAGCGCGGGCGCTGCTCGCCGACGGCGTGACCACGCTGGAAATCAAATCCGGTTACGGACTGGATCTTGAAAGCGAACGCCGCATGTTGCGCGTAGCGCGACATATCGGCCGGGAACTCGGCATCACCGTGCGCACCAGCTTTCTCGGGCTGCATGCGCTGCCGCCGGAATATCGCGACAGCCGCGCCGATTATGTGGCACTGGTCTGCGATGAGATGCTGCCCGCGCTCGCCGCCGAAGGCCTGGTCGACGCGGTCGATGCGTTCTGCGAGAACATCGGTTTCACCCGTGATGAAACCCATCGTTTGTTCGAACGCGCAAAACAGCTGAACCTGCCGGTGAAGCTGCATGCGGAGCAATTGTCCGATCAGGAAGGTGCAGCGCTGGTTGCCGAATATGGCGGCCTCTCCGCCGATCATCTGGAATACCTCAGCGAATCTGGCGTCCTGGCGATGGCCCATGCCGGCACCGTCGCCGTACTGCTGCCCGGTGCGTTCTACGCGCTGCGCGAAACGAAACTGCCGCCAGTCGCCTTGCTGCGCGAACATGCCGTGCCGATCGCGATCGCCACCGACTGCAACCCCGGCACCTCACCGCTGTTGTCGCTGCGGCTGGCAGCTGGCATGGCCTGCACGCTGTTCCGGCTGACGCCCGAGGAAGCCCTGCGTGGCGTCACCATCAACGCGGCGCGAGCGCTCGGCCTGACCGATCGCGGCACCCTCGCGGTGGGTCAGCGCGCTGACCTGGTGGTGTGGGACGTGCGTCGACCAGCCGACCTGTGTTATTGGATCGGCGGCAGCCTGGCCCGCAAGATCTATGTGGCCGGCGAAGCCGTCTCGCGGCGCAAGCCATCCAGGCGCTCATCCAGCGCTTCGTAAAATGCCTGCGGCAGATCCGCCTGCACCGGTACCCGCCACCAGTGCGCCTGGGCGAAACGCTGGCATTTGACGGCGTCCTTGTCGGTCATCAGCACCGGCAAGCCGTCCGCGAAATCCAGATCCGCCGCGGCAAAATCGTGATGATCCGCAAAAGAGTGCTCGATCGGCGTGATGCCGGCCGCGCGCAGACTGTCGAAGAATCGCTGCGGGTTACCGATCGCAGCCGCCGCGTGCACATGCTGACCGCGGAAGCTGGTTAAGGACTGAACTCGCCCGTCACTCAGCGCGACGACATCGCCGCCGCGCAATTGCATCAGGTACTCACCGTCTTCGGCGACGCCGCCATTGCAGACGCGCAGATCCACCCGCTGCAACCGGCTCAGTGGCTCGCGCAACGGGCCGACCGGCAGCAGCCGGCCATTGCCGAAACGGCGCACGCCGTCGATCACGCAGATTTCCACGTCGCGCGCCAGCGCGTAATGCTGCAGGCCATCGTCGGCGACCAGCACATTGCAACCGGCGTCGAGCAGCAGCCGTGCTGCCATCGGGCGATTACGACCCACCGCCACCGGCACGCCGCTGGCGTGGATCAGGCAGGGTTCGTCACCGACCTGCGCCGGATTCGGCGTATCGCCGAGAAGCAACGGTTCGCGCTGACTGCCGCCATAGCCGCGACTGACCACGCCGGGCCGATAGCCGCGTGCGCGCAAGGCGGCGACCACGGTGATCGTCAACGGCGTCTTGCCGGTGCCGCCCACGCTGAGGTTGCCGATCACGATGACCGGCACCGGCAGGTGCACGCTACGTAATACATCGGCCCGATAAAGTCCGCCACGCAGGCGAATCACGCCGCCGTACAACGTCGCCAGCGGTCGCGCCCACCACGGCGCCCGGCCGCCGCCGTACCAGGCTGATTCGAGCGTGTCGATCAGCGCCATCAGCGGTCCTCAGTCGTCGACTTGCCCGGCCGCATGGTCGTGGAACTGCATGCGATGCAGCGCGGCATAATGCCCGCTCAGCGCCAGCAGCTCGACATGCGTGCCGCGTTCGACGATGCGCCCCTGCTCCATCACCGCGATCTGGTCGGCACCTTCGATGGTGGACAGCCGATGCGCGATCACCAACGTGGTGCGATCGCGCATCAGGCGCTGCAAGGCTTGCTGGATCAGTCGCTCGGATTCGGTATCCAGCGCGCTGGTGGCCTCGTCCAGCACCAGGATCGGCGCGTTCTTGAGGATCGCGCGCGCAATCGCGATACGCTGGCGCTGACCGCCGGAAAGCATGTTGCCGCCCTGGCCGATCTGGGTGTGGATGCCTTGCGGCATACGCGCGATGAACTCCATCGCATTCGCCGCCTCGGCCGCGGCGATGATCTCCGCCTCGCTGGCACCGGCCAGTTCGCCGTAGGCGATATTGTCGGCCACGCTGCCGTCGAACAGCACCACGCTTTGCCCCACCCAGCCGATCTGCCGGCGCAGCGACGCCAGCGTGTAAGCCTCGTAATTCTGGCCGTCCAGCATGATCTGTCCGTCGCTGGGCGCATAGAAACGCGGCAACAGGCTGACCAGGCTGCTCTTGCCGCTGCCGGAACGGCCGACCAGTGCGGTCACCGTGCCCGGCGCGCAATGCAGGTCGACGCCGCGCAATGCCTCTGCCTCGCTGCGCGGATAGACCAGCCGGATGCCGTGCATCGACAAATCGCCGCGCGTGCGATCCAGTACCAGCGTGCCGCGATCCGGCTCGGGCGGAAGGTCGATGATCTCAAACAGATCCTCGGCTGCGGATAGACCTCGCTGGACGTTCGCCTGCACGTTGGCAAGTCGTCGCAACGACGGCAGCATCGTGCCCATCGCGGTCAGGACGGCGAAGAACACACCCGGCGAAATTTCGTTCAGCACGGCGGGTCGCGTACCGAGAAACACCAGCAGGGCCAGCGCAAAGGCCGCCACCAGTTGAATGGTGGAACTG
>DASZCB010000557.1:0-3261 GCA_035943575.1 Rhodanobacter sp.
GTTGCTGGCACCGATCGCGAACCGCTGGAATACGGCGATGGGGATCGACGTGCGGTATCCGGCCACGCATGCCGCATTCCTCGAACGTTGCCACACGGCCGGCCAGCAGCGCCCCACTCCGCTGCTGCTGCAATACGGCGCGGACGACTACAACTGCCTGCATCAGGATCTCTACGGCGAGCATATGTTTCCATTGCAGATCGCGATCCTGCTGTCCGAACCGGAGCGCGACTTCAGCGGTGGCGAGTTCGTGCTGACCGAGCAGCGGCCGCGCATGCAGTCACGGCCGCAAGTAGTGCCGCTGCGCCAGGGCGACGCGGTGGTGTTCGCGGTACATCAGCGACCGGTGCAGGGCACACGCGGCACCTATCGGGTAAACCTGCGGCATGGCGTGAGCCGTGTGCGCAGCGGTCATCGTCACACGCTTGGCATCATCTTTCACGACGCCACATGATCACGTCGGATCTGTTCGCCGCCACACCCAGCTCCGCACGTCAGGATGAACCACTGTGCGAAGGTGCCGTGGTGCTGCGCGGGTTTGCATTGGCGAATGAGCCGCCGCTGCTGCAAGCGATCGACACCATTGCGGTGCAGGCGCCGTTCCGTCACCTGATCACGCCGGGCGGCTTCCGCATGTCGGTGGGAATGACTAACGCCGGGACGCTGGGCTGGGTCAGCGATCGGCGCGGCTATCGCTACGATCCGATCGATCCGGACAGCGGCAAGCCGTGGCCGTCGATGCCGAAAGTCTTTCTGGAACTGGCCGGAGCCGCTGCTGCGCAGGCCGGCTTTTCCGACTTCGTGCCGGACGCCTGCCTGATCAACCGCTACGCACCAGGCACCCGCTTGAGCCTGCATCAGGATCGTAACGAGCGCGACTTCGATCAGCCGATTGTTTCGGTGTCGCTGGGAATTCCGGCAATATTCCTGTTCGGCGGCATGCAACGTACGGATCGCGCGATGCGCGTGCCGCTGGCGCATGGCGACGTGGTCGTGTGGGGCGGCCCGGCACGGCTGCGCTACCACGGCGTGCTGCCGCTCAAGCCGAATCATCACGATACGCTCGGCGAATACCGCATCAACCTGACGTTTCGCCGTGCCGGATAGCAAAGGAAATTCGTGCCTATGAAAAGCCGCAAGACATCGCCGATCGATGCGTCGGCATTCCTGATGTCGATCGACGCCGACTGGGCGCGACTGGTGGCGCAGCTCGGTCCGTGCGGGCATGAACCTAAACCCACGCGCGAACCGTTCGAAGCGCTGGTGCGCGCGGTGGCCTATCAGCAGTTGCACGTCAAAGCTGGCGACGCGATCGTCGCGCGCCTGCTGACGCTGGATCCGCAGTCGCCGTTTCCCGCGCCGCAACGACTGCTCGACACCAGCTTCGACGCAATGCGTGCCTGCGGTTTCTCCGCGCGCAAGATCGAGACGATCCGCGGCATCGCCGCCGCCACGCTGAGCGGCGTGGTACCTGATCTTGCCACCGCGCAGCGACTGTCGGACGATGAACTCATCGCACGATTGAGTGCGCTGAAAGGCATCGGCCGCTGGACGGTAGAGATGTTCCTGATCTACAGCCTGGTTCGTCCCGATATCCTGCCCGCCGATGATTTCGGCGTGCGCGAGGGCTACCGATTGCTGAAATCGCTCGACGTGGCGCCCACGCCAAAGGCGATGGCGCTGATCGGTCAAACCTGGAGCCCGCATCGTACGGCCGCCGCTTGGTATCTGTGGCGCGTGCCACGGCCGGCGAAAGTAAAGGGCTGACTTCCTAGGTCGGCGGCAATGGACTCACGCCGAGCCGGTGTCCATACACCTGCTTGCCGGCAACGCATAGCAACATAAGGCCGAGCACGCTCAGTGGCTCGACCAAGATGCAAGTGCCCATGACCGGGCGACTTGCTACCCTCGCCGGATCGACTGATTGCGAGGCAGACATGGCTACCCACGGCATCCACACCATCGACACCGGTTTCGTGCGGCCGCGGTTCGATGCGGCGTACCTGGTCGTCGAAAACGGACTGGCCGCCTTCATCGACTGCGGCACTAACTTTGCCGTGCCGCGCATGCTGGCGGCGCTGGACGATGCCGGGATCACCGCTGAAGACGTAGCCTGGTTGATCCTCACCCACGTGCATCTGGATCACGCCGGCGGTGCCGGCGAACTGATCGCGCAGCTGCCGAACGCGAAGCTGGTGGTACATCCGCGCGGCGCAAGGCACATGATCGATCCATCCGTACTGTGGGCTGGTGCCAGCGCGGTGTATGGCGAAGTGGTGATGGAACAGACCTATGGCCGGTTGCGACTGATACCCGCGGAACGGGTAATCGAAGCGCCGGACGGACATGTGGTGGATCTGGCCGGTCGCCCCCTGCTGTGCATCGACACACCCGGTCATGCGAAACATCACCTGACCGTCTACGACGCCCGCGCGAACGCCTGCTTCACCGGCGACGTATTCGGACTGTCATATCGCGAATTCGATACGGCGAACGGTCCGTTCATCCTGCCCACCACCTCACCGGTGCAGTTCGATCCGGATGCGCTGCACGCGTCCATCGAACGGCTGCTCGCACTGCGACCTACCGCGATGTATCTCACCCACTATGGTCGGGTGGAACACGTTGAACGGCTTGCTGCCGACCTGCATGCACAGATCGACGCGATGGTGGCGCTGGCTCATGCGGCAAACGGCAAAGGCGATCGCCATGCCGTGCTGGTCGACTCGCTGACCCAGCTCTACGCCGCTCGCGCCGAAGCCCATGGATGGACGCAAGGCCGCGCGGCGCTCGTCCAACTGCTGCACATGGATATCGAACTGAATGCGCAGGGTTTGGCGGTGTGGCTGGATCGCTGAACCGACACGCCAGCATCCGCTTCGCGCAAAGACCGAACTACCACACCTGCGCCTGGAACGAACGAGGCTGCGAACCAGCCTGCGTGTTCAGCGCTGCTCTTGCTGCTCCTTCGCCAACTTCGCGTCGAGCTGGGTACGTGGTGCGCCGGTCGCGTAGGCCTGACAAGCATGAGTGTCGATCAGCGGATTGGGCTGCCTGCCCTGCGCGCGCAGCGCAACCTTTTCCATGAAACCGCTGGCGTCAGGATGCGGCGTAATCAGCACGTCGCACGGCAAGCTGGCGACGGTTGCGAGCGACTTGCGAAAATCCTCCACCCGATGCGGATGGGCCATGTCGTCACTGAAGCGGTAGCCGTCGCGGCTGAGCGCGGTGAGGCTGTCGGCATAGACCATGGCCAGGCAG
>DASZCB010000558.1:0-3062 GCA_035943575.1 Rhodanobacter sp.
GAATTTGCTGTACGCGTTCGGCGTGGGTTTCGGTTACGACCTGATCACGTACATCTACGTAGCCTGGCCGCTGGTGCTGTTCCTGTGGCTGGTGCCGACGCGGCGCGCCAGCGTCTCCGGGTTGGGCCAATGGCTGCTGTACGCGCTGGCGCTGACGCTGCTGTATGCGCTGTGCCTGGGCGTCCTGTACGTGCTGTACCGCGCGCACCTGGGCATGACCTGGCCGCTGGTAGTGCTGTTTCTGCTGGTGCTGCCGATCCCGGGTTTCGCCTACGTCTCGCGTACCGGCCAGTGGGCGCTGTACGGGCTGGCGCTGGTGCTGCTGTACGGACTGCTGTTCGTGGCGGCGTCGGAACTGGTGTTCTGGAACGAGTTCAGCGTGCGCTTCAATTTCATCGCGGTGGACTATCTGGTCTATACCACCGAGGTGATCGGCAATATCCGCGAGTCGTATCCGATCGGCCGCTGGCTGGCGCTGCTGGTGGTGGGTGCGCTGGTGGTGTTTGCGATCGGCCGACGCGGCCTGCGCGCGCGCGACGACGGCAGCCGCCTCTGGCAGCGCGGCAAGATCGTGCTCCTGTGGCTGGTGCTGACCGTGGTCTCGCTGGCCGCGGTCAACGGCGGCATGAAGGATCGCACCAGCAACAACTACGTCAACGAACTGGCCGGCAACGGCATCTACCAGTTCTTCAACGCGTTCCGCAGCAGCCATCTCGACTACGCGAAGTTCTACCGCACGCTGCCGGACGAGCAGGCGTTCCGGCTGGTACGCGAAGGCCTCAAGACGCCGGACGCGACCTATGTCAGCAACGACCCGCAGGATCTCACCCGCGCGATCCGCCGGGCCGGCCCGGAGCAGCACCTCAACGTGGTACTGATCAGCGTCGAGAGCCTGTCCGGCGACTACCTGGGCACGTTCGGCAGCAAGGAAAACATCACGCCATATCTCGATTCGCTGGTCAGCCAGAGCCTGTTCTTCGACAACCTCTACGCGAACGGCACACGCACCGTGCGCGGGCTGGAAGCGCTGTCGCTGTCGGTGCCGCCGACGCCGGGCGACTCGCTGCTGAAGGAGAACAACAACGAGAATCTGTTCTCGCTGGCCAACATCTTCAACGACCGCGGCTACCAGTCGGATTTCGTCTACGGCGGTTATGGCGAATTCGACAACATGAATTATTTCTTCGGCCACAACGGCTATCGCACGGTGGATCGTCGCGACATCCCGAAGGACGCCACGATCCACAGCGAGAATGTGTGGGGCGTGGCCGACGAGGACCTGTACACGCTGGCGCTGAAACAGATGGATGACGCGCATGCTGCGGGCAGGCCGTTCTTCTTGCACATCATGACCACCTCCAACCACCGGCCGTACACCTTCCCGGCCGGGCGCGTCAGCCAGGCCAACCAGACCCGCCCGGGCGCGGTGGCGTACACCGACTGGTCGATCGGCGATTTCATCAAGCGCGCGCGCGCGAAATCGTATTTCGACGACACCGTGTTCGTGATCACCGCCGACCACTGCGCCTCCAGCGCCGGCAAGACCAGCGTGCCGGTGAACCGTTATCACATCCCGCTGTGGATCTATGCGCCGAAGCACATCAAGCCGCAGCGCGTGGATCGCCTGATGGGTCAGGTCGACATCGCGCCGACCCTGCTCGGCCTGCTCAACTTCAGCTACCGCTCGCGTTTCTTCGGCTACGACCTGTTCCAGCTGGAGCCCGGCCGCGAGCGCGCGTTCCCGGCCACTTACGAGAAGCTCGGCTACCTGCACAATGACGTGCTCACCGTGTTGGAGCCGCAGCGCAAGCTGGAGCAGATGAAGCCGGACTACGCCACCGGCGATGCCTCCCCGATCACGCCGCAGAACGAAAGCCAGATCGACCAGGCAATTGCCTATTACCAGGTGGTCAGCGGACTGTTTCGCCGCGGCGCGCTGGTGCACCAGCCGGCCGATTCCACACCGGTGGAGCCGTTGCCCGCAGCAGCCACCTCGGCACCGGCGCCGGCCAGCTCGGTGGCATTGCCCGCGCCAGCCAGCAGCGCCGCCATCGTTCATTAGAACTGGCTGCCGCACGGCCAACCGGCCGTGCGGCAGCGTGATCGTTCAGACGGCCATATCGTTGTCGCGTTCGGTCAGAGTCGCGCGCCCTGATCGGCCGTCAGCAACTCGGCCGGCAGCGGCAACGCGTCGATTCCGCGGGCCAGCAGCATTGCCTGAAACCGCTCGCCCATCTGGTCGGGCAGCATCAGCTTTTTCACCTGTTGCGCCAGCCGGTAGCGACCGTGATCGTCGATGGCCTGTGTTTGTGCACGCTCGAAAACGTCCTGCAGGCCGGCGCCGATCAGGAACTGCGCCTGCGGCAGATACGCAGCCACGCCGAAGCCGGCACTGTTGCCGGCCTCGGCCAGCGCGGTGAAATCCACCGACGCGGTGAGATCGTTCAGGCCCGGCAGGTACAGCGGATCGTTGTGCGCGTAGTGCCGGTAGTGCGCCATCAACGTGCCGTCGTCACGTTCGGGCAAATAGAATTCGCGGCGCACGTAACCGTAGTCGATGAACAGCATCAGCCCCGCCGTCAGCGAACCCGCTATCGCCTGGATCCAGTACGGCAGTTGCGGCAGGATTTCCGAGCGATAGCCGTCGGCGAACTCCCGGCCCAGATCGCGCTCGACATGACGCACTGCCGCGGCGATCAGCGCATCGGCCGGACGATCGATGCGACGCAGGCGCCCCTCGCCATCCAGCGCCACGTGCTCTTCGTAGATTTCGCCGTCGCGGACGCTGAAGCGCGTGGTCGGCAACGCGTCGATCACCTCGTTGGCAAACAGCACACCGCGCCAGTCCTGCTCGGGCGGGCGATCCAGCCATTGCACGCGGGCACTGAGTTCGGCTGGCAGATTCGCACGCAGCCGTTCGCGCTGGCGCTCGCGCAGGTCGGCGCTGGGTTCGAGGATCAGGTATTGCCGCGGCAACGTGCCGCTATCGGCCAGCGCAGTGAGCGCCGTCTCGGCGAACGCGCCGCTGCCACCGCCGAGCTCGAGAAAATCCGCTTCCTCGC
>DASZCB010000559.1:0-4816 GCA_035943575.1 Rhodanobacter sp.
GAAATTGTGCAGGTTGATGCTCCACACGCCGCCAACCAGCAGCAACGGCAGCCACCACCACGACAAACCGGTCATCAGCAAGGTGAACGAAAAAACACCTACTGCCAGCAACTGCGCACCCAATCGCGGCAGTACCGGCAGTGCCTGGTGATCGTCCCACCAGCCCGCCAGCGCCACCAGTAAAAGCGCCACCAGCAGACCTGCGATCACGCCTGGCGCCCATGCCGCCGGCAGGCTCCACAGTGCACCTGGCAGGCAGATCAGCATCGCCGCGACGATGCCGATGCCGCCACCGCGCGGCGTCGGCAGCCGATGCGAGCGGCGCTGTCCCGGCTGATCGAGCATGCCGCGTTGATGCGCATAGCCGATCGCGCTGCGCACCAGCAGCAAGGTGATCAGCAGGCTGGCCAGCAACCATCCAATGGCCGTGTACATCCCCATGTTCATGTCACTCGCTGGCTACGCCGTGGATCGGCCGGATCGTGCTCCAGCTCTTGCAGCTCGGGCATTGCCAGTGATGTGCCTTGGCACCGAAACCGCAGCGGCTGCAGCGATACATCGCCTGGCCTTCCAGCAGCTTTTTGGTGAGGTCGCGCAGGATCAGGAAATTCTCGCGCGCCTCGCCCTCGATCTTGTCCATGGTTGCGTCGATCAGCGCCATCAGGCCGCGCACCGACGGCCGCTGGCGCAGTTGTACGGTCAGGAAGTCGATCGCCGCACGCTCGCCATCACGCTGCCGGTACAGATGGGTCAGCGCCAACACCGGCGAGACGCCATGGTAACGCCCCAGCATGTCGCGCAGAAAATCCTCGGCGCGCTCCATCTGCTGTGAACGCGCGTAACTGTTGAGCAGCGGCGGCAAAATTTCCGGGGTGAACGCGATGTCGGCATCCACCGCCGCCTCGTACGCGGTCACCGCCTCGACATGCTGGCCATCCTCGGATTGCAGACGACCGGTCAGCATGAACGCGCGTACGCAATCCGGCTGGCACTCGAAAGCCTGGCGCAGGTAATCGCGGGCCTCGGCACGGGCGCCATGCGGACGCGAGCGATCGGCCAGCTCGCAATAGAACTGGGCAATCATCGGCGTCTCGTCCTCACCGGTCATCACTTCCAGCCGACGCGCATGTTCGATCGCCTTATGCCAGTCGCGCTCGTGCTGGTAGATCGCGATCAGGTGGCGCAATGCCGAGGGTGCATGCGCATCCATCGCCACCAGGTCGGAGAACAGCGCTTCGGCGCGATCAAGTAGGCCGGCACGCATGTAATCCTCGCCCAGCTCCAGCAAGGCCACTGTCTTCATCGCATCGGACAGGCCGGGTCGCGAGACCAGATGCTGATGCAACCGGATCGCCCGATCCACTTCACCGCGACGGCGAAACAGATTGCCCAGTGCAAGATGCGTCTCGACCGTGTCGCGGTTGTATTCGGCCAGTTTGAGGAAGACCTCGATCGCCTTGTCCTGCTCCTCGTTAAGCAGGTAATTCAGGCCGCGAAAATAGTCTGAGGACAGCTCACTGACCTCGGCACCGGAACGGCGCGCGCCAACCTGGCGGGAGGCCCACCAGCCCAGCACAAACGCGACTGGCACCAGCGCAACCAACACATACAGAGGATTCATGGCGTGGCCGGCAACTTCTTGTCCGCGCGCACTTGCTGGCGGCGCTGCCGACGCTGGCGTGAGCTGACCCCAAGCCATGCGGTAAGCCCGCCCAGCAGCCAGCCGATCACCACAGCGCCGAGCAAGGCGGCGCCCTTGGGCAGTTGCACCTGGAAAAACGCGAGGTCATAGCCGACCAGGTCGGCGTTGAGCCCACCCAGCACGATGCCGGCGGCGATGAAGATGAGCAGGATGATGATGGCGAGCAATCGCATGGCCTGACTTTACCCGATTGATCGTGACAGGCACAGGCAACGCGGGTGATTAATGCGGCAACGATTCAGAACGGCATTCCAGCCGTCCCGGATTTCAGGCAAAAAGAAGGCAGGATCGACTTGCGCCGCCTGCCTTCGATCAACTTTCTTCTGCCGTATCAAACAGCTTCCTGTTCCAGATCCAGATTGACGCGTTCGCGCAATTCCTTGCCTGGTTTGAAATGTGGAACGTGCTTGCCGGGCAATGCCACGGCGTCGCCCGTCTTGGGATTGCGCCCCATACGCGGCGGCCGGTAATGCAGCGCGAAGCTGCCGAAACCGCGCACCTCGATGCGTTCGCCGTGAGACAGGGCGTGACTCATCTGCTCGATCACGCTCTTGACGGCCATCTCGACGTCGGCAAACGCAAGATGGGTCTGGCGTCTGGCCAGCGCTTCGATCAATTCGGATTTGGTCATGGGACCCCAATGTCCGTGACATGGAACAGCGGGGCGGCGATATGCCGCCCCGCGTCAGACTTCAGCAAGGATCAGTCGGCCTTGTTGAACTGCTCTTTGAGCAATGCACCAAGCTTGGTCGTGCCGCTGGCTGCAGACGCGTAATCGACAGCCGCTGCCTCCGGCACATCTTCCTCGTCCTTCGCGCGGATCGAGAGCGCCAGCTGGCGACCCTTGCGATCCATGCCAGTGAACTTGGCCTCGACCTTGTCGCCCACCTTCAGATGCAGCGTGGCATCTTCGATGCGCTCCTTGGCGATGTCGTTGGCGCGCAGGTAACCCTCGACGCCCTCGCCCAGATCGATCACGGCGCCCTTCGCATCGACTTCCTTGACGGTGCCGTTGACGATGGTGCCGCGCGGATTCGCCGCCATGAACTGGCCGAACGGATCCTGCTCCATCTGCTTGATGCCGAGCGAGATGCGCTCGCGCTCCGGGTCGACTGCAAGCACCACAGCCTCGATCTCGTCGCCCTTCTTGAAGTTGCGCACGAGGTCTTCGCCGGACATCTGCCAGGAGATGTCGGACAGGTGCACCAGACCATCGATGCCGCCGTCCAGGCCGATGAACACGCCGAAATCGGTGATCGACTTGATCTGGCCGGAAACCTTGTCGCCCTTCTTGTGCATCGCTGCGAAGGCTTCCCACGGGTTCGAGCGGGTCTGCTTGATGCCCAGCGAGATGCGGCGACGCTCCTCATCCACGTCCAGCACGGTGACTTCGGTCTCGTCACCGACCTGAACCACCTTGGCCGGGTTGACGTTCTTGTTGGTCCAATCCATCTCGGACACATGCACCAGGCCTTCCACGCCCGGCTCGATCTCGACGAAGCAGCCGTAATCGGTGACGTTGGAAACCTTGCCGAACAGACGGCTGCCGACCGGATAACGGCGGGCAATCGCGACCCACGGGTCGTCGCCCAGCTGCTTCAGGCCCAGCGAAACGCGGTTGCGCTCCTTGTCGTACTTGAGCACACGCACGTCCAGCTCGTCGCCGACGTTGACCACTTCGGACGGATGACGCACACGCTTCCACGCCATGTCGGTGATGTGCAGCAAACCGTCGATGCCACCCAGATCCACGAACGCGCCGTAGTCGGTGAGGTTCTTGACGGTGCCCTTGACCACGGCGCCTTCGGTCAGGCGCTCAAGCAGCTGCTCGCGCTCGGCGGAGAACTCGGTCTCGACTACGGCGCGACGGCTGACCACCACGTTGTTGCGCTTGCGGTCGAGCTTGATGATCTTGAACTCGAGTTCCTTGCCCTCGAGGAAAACCGGGTCGCGCACCGGACGCACATCGACCAGCGAGCCCGGCAGGAATGCGCGGACGTCCTTGATGTCGACCGTGAAACCACCCTTGACCTTGCCGGAAATCAGACCAACGATGGTCTCTTCCTTGTCGAACGCCTGCTCGAGGTCGTCCCACACCATCGAGCGCTTGGCCTTCTCGCGCGACAGCTTGGTCTCGCCGAAACCGTCTTCCAAAGCTTCGAGGGCAACCTTCACCTCGTCGCCTACCTGTACCTCCAGTACGCCGTCCTCGCTCTTGAACTGCTCGATCGGGACGATGCCTTCGCTCTTCAGGCCAGCGTTGATCACGACGACGTCATTGCGGATTTCCACAACGATGCCGGTGACGATGGCGCCGGGCTTCAGCTTGGAGATAGCCTGTTGGCTCTGTTCAAACAGTTCGGCAAAACTTTCAGTCATGTTGATTCCATAGTGGGAAAAGACCGTTGTCCGTTACGCTTGTTGACGTGTTGCGCACGAACTTCTCGGTCCACCGGTTGAGGGTGTCTTCAGGTGGTTCCTCTGGAACCGACCGTCGTCACCGTTGGCCAAAATCCCCTGCCGCAGCAGGAGCGCAGAAACCGTCGTGCAACCCGATTAAGGCTGCACGACGGCAAGTACTTTCGCGACGACCTCGTCGATGCCCATCCCGGTGGTATCCACCAGCAAGGCATCGTCGGCAGGCTTGAGCGGTGCGACCGCGCGTGATGCATCGCGGCTGTCGCGCGCTTCAATTTCGCGTTGAAGGCCGCCAAGTGTAACGCTGAGTCCCTTTTCCTTCAACTGCTTATAGCGTCTTTTCGCGCGCTCGGCGGCGCTCGCGGTAAGGAAAACCTTGAACGCGGCATCCGGGAAGATCACGGTGCCCATGTCGCGTCCGTCGGCGACCAGCCCGGGTGCCTTGCGAAAGCCCAGTTGCAGCGCCACCAGGGCCTCGCGCACCGACGGCATCGAGGCGATTGCCGAGGCCGCCGCACCGGCCGTTTCGGTGCGCAGTTCGTCGGTGGCATCGTGCCCGTTGACGATCACCCGCGTCGCGCCGCCGTCGCCAGCTGCGCGGAAGTGGATTTTCGTGCTTTGGGCGCAGCGGGTCACCGCCTCCACATCCGACAGATCCAGCCCGGCCATGCCTGCCGCGTAGCCCACTGCCCGGTA
>DASZCB010000560.1:0-2234 GCA_035943575.1 Rhodanobacter sp.
CTGCCCAAGCCGGACCCGGGCATCGCCGCGCAACCGGTAGAGGCCACCACGCCGCAACCAGTCGAGGCCACGCCAACCCGGATGGTCACCACCAGCGGTGCCACCGACTTCAACGTGACCAGCGATACCGCGCAGACGCAGATCGATCCGCAGGATCAGACCCCCACCGCGGCCGAATTGAAGCGCCAGCAGGCGATCGCCCAGCTGGCCGCCGAACTGCGCAAAAAGAAGGTGGATTACGCCAAGCGGCCGAAGGTCAAATACCTGACGGCCAACACCCGCGAGTACGCGTACGCCGCTTACATGCGCAACTGGTCCGACCGGGTCGAACGCGTCGGCAACCTGAATTATCCGGAGGAGGCGCGTCGCCGCGGGCTGCACGGCGACGTACTGCTCACGGTGGTACTCAACCTCGACGGCGGCATCAAGAGCATCGCGGTGATCCAGAGCTCCGGCAGCACGGTTCTGGACAACGCCGCGGAGCGCATCGTGCGGCTGGCCGCGCCGTTTCCGCCCGCCCCGGCCAGCGCGGAACGGGTGGACGAACTCAACATCACCCGCAGCTGGCAGTTTCAGCCGGACAACGTGCTGCAGACACGCTGAGACCCCGCACGCATCCGGCACTGCGCATACAATGCGCAGATGACCGCCGTGCAGCCATCGACCCTCACCGGACATTTCCTGATCGCCATGCCGAATCTGGCCGATCCGCCGTTCTCGCGTGGCGTGGCGTTGCTGTGCCAGCATGATGAGGGTGGTGCGGTCGGCCTGCTGGTGAACCAGCTGTCCGAGTACCGGCTCGGCGATGTGCTGGCGCAGATGAAGCTCGAATGCATGGACAGCGAACTGGCCGACGCGCCGGTGCTGATCGGCGGCCCGGTGCAACAGGAACGCGGCTTCGTGCTGCACCGCGAACCCGGCGAATGGGAATCCAGCTACCGCATCAACACCGACTGGTCGGTCACCACCTCGCGCGACATCCTCGTCGCGATGGCGGCCGGCGAAGGCCCGCGCCAGGCCATCATGGTACTCGGCTACGCCGGCTGGGACGCCGGCCAGCTGGAACAGGAACTGATGGCGAACGCCTGGCTCACCGCCGAAGCCTGCGGCCGGGTGGTTTTCGACACCCCGGTGGAAGAGCGATGGAGCGCTGCCGCCGGACTGGTCGGCATCGATCCGCGACAGTTGTCCGGCTACGCAGGTCACGCATGAGCTGCGTGTTCGGTTTCGACGTCGGCAGCCGACTGACCGGCGTGGCCATCGGCAATACCTTCACCTCCAGCGCGCGGGCCCTGACCACCGTCACGGTAAAAGATGACGACCCGGACTGGAACCGGCTCGACGCGCTGCGCCAGGAATGGCTGCCCGACACTCTGGTGGTCGGCCTGCCGCTGACTCTCGATGGCGCCGAGCAACCCGCCAGTCGCCGCGCGCGCCGGTTTGCCGCCCAGTTGCAACAGCGCTACAGCCTGCCGGTCGTCTTCGTCGATGAGCGCCACAGTTCACAGGAAGCCGCGCAGCGGTTTGCTGCCGCCCGCGCGGTGGGGCTCAAGCGTCGCCGCGATGCAGCCAGCATCGACGCCGAGGCCGCCGCAGTCATCCTCGAGCGCTGGCTGGGCGGTGCCGGCTCAACGCAAGCCGACACCAGCAATCGCTGAACGTATCGCCTTCTTTCCCACCTTCAGACCTGCCGCCATGAGCCCTCGCCTGCGCCACCTGACCACCCTGGAAAACCTGCCGCGCGAAACGATCGAGCGCCTGCTCGACCGCGCCGAATCCCTGCGCGACGCCTGCGCGCATGGCACCCGCAAGCTCGACGTGCTGGCCGGGCGCACTGTGCTGAACCTGTTCTTCGAGCCGTCCACGCGCACCCGCACTTCGTTCGAACTGGCCGCGCGGCGACTTGGTGCCGACGTGATCAACTTCGATATCGGACTGTCCTCCACCAGCAAGGGCGAGGAGCTGCTCGACACGCTGCACACGCTGGAAGCGATGCACATGGACGCGATCATCGTGCGGCACAAGCGATCGGGCACGCCGGACGAACTGGTGCGCCATGCGATGAGCGGCGTGTCGGTGATCAACGCCGGCGACGGCAACCGTGCGCATCCCACCCAGGGCTTGCTGGATGCGCTGACGATCCGCCAGCATCGGCCGGATTTCGACAACCTCTGCGTGGTGATCTGCGGCGACATCAAGCATTCGCGGGTAGCCCGTTCGGACATCCACGCGCT
>DASZCB010000561.1:0-2179 GCA_035943575.1 Rhodanobacter sp.
AGATACTGGGCGGCCCGGTGCTGACGGTGCCGACGCTAAGTCAACTGGCGGTGGCGGAGAACCAGCCGCCACAAACGCGCACCGGCAGCGAGAGCATGCTGGCGGATGAACTGAAGATGGATGTGGCGCTGGCCGTGCAGACGCGCAACTACGGGATCTACACCGCACCGGTATTCGTCTCCACCGTGAAGTTGCGCGGACAGTTCCGGACGCAGGATCTGGCCCAGTTCCGCCGCGCAAGCAGCGCGCAGTGGCAGGGCAGCAAGGCCGAGTTGCGCTTGCCGATCGGCGACTTGCGCGGCCTGCAGGAGGTGAGCGAGTTGCGCATCAACGGCAAGCCGGCACGCTTCGATTCGTCGGCCGATCGTCTCGGTCCGTGGCCGAACGTGGTAGTACCGATCGACCTGGATGCGCTGGCGGATCAGCCGATCGACGTCGAGATCACGCTCAAGTTGGCTGGCACCGAATCGCTGCAGCTGCTACCGCTGGCGCGCAGCACCGACGTGACGATGCGCGCGCCGTGGCGTGATCCGAGCTTCGTCGGCGCGGCATTGCCGCTGGAGCATCGGCTCGATACAAAGGGCTTCAGTGCGCACTGGCACCTGCTCGACCTCAACCGCAGCTACGGCCAGCACTGGGTCGATGGCGGCAACGGCGTGGCGGAGGCGTTGCAGGCGTCCACGTTCGGCGTGCAGCTGTACCAGCCGGTCGACGTGTACCAGCGCAACGTGCGCGCGGGCAAATACGGCCTGTTGTTCATCGCGATGACGTTCGTGGCGTTCTTCCTGTTCGAAGTGCTCAAGCGGCTGCGCGTGCATCCTGTGCAATACCTGCTCGTCGGCGCGGCGCTCGCCACGTTCTACGTGGTGTTGCTGGCACTGTCCGAACAAATCGGCTTCGGTCCGGCATACGCGTTGGCAGCGGTCGCGGTGGCTTTGATCGTGGGTGGTTACGCGATGGCGGTATTGCACGCGCGCCGTGCCGGCCTGCTGCTGGGCGGCGTGCTGGGGCTGATCTACGCGATGCTGTACGGGTTGATCGCGGCCGAGCAGTACGCACTGCTGATCGGCGCGCTGGTGCTGCTGGTGATGGTGGCATTGATGATGTACCTGACCCGCCGCATCGACTGGTACGCGTACGTGTCGACGACAGCGGGACCGACTTCGACCGAACCGCCGGTGCCGCCAGCCGCTATCATGGACAAATCATGAATCTGCTTGCGATCGAAACCGCCACCGAAGCCTGCTCCGTCGCCTTGATCCACGGCGACGAGCTGATCGCCCGCAGCGAGATCGCGCCGCGCCGGCATACCGAGCTGGTGCTGCCGATGGCCGATGCGCTGCTGGCCGAAGCCGGCATCGGCCGGCACGCGCTGGATGCGATCGCGGTGGGCCGCGGCCCCGGCGCGTTCACCGGCGTGCGGCTCGGCGTGTCGCTGGCGCAGGGTATGGCGCTGGCGCTGGACCTGCCGGTAATCACCATCTCCTCGCTGGCTGCGCTGGCGCTGGAAGCGCCTGAGGAAGAGGGCACCGCCATCCTCGCCGTGATCGACGCGCGCATGGGCGAAATCTACGCCGCCTGCTACCGCCGCGACGACAACGGTGGCCTGATCGCACTGGACGACGAACGCATCTGTACGGCCGAGTCGCTGCTGCTACCGGAAGCCGCCGCGTGGCAGGTGGTCGGCAGCGGCTGGGCCACCTACGCCACTGTGCTGAGTCAACGCCTCACCGGCATCCTGCACTCAGCGGACGGCATGCGTTATCCGCAGGCCGCGCATGTCGCCGAGCTGGCATTGCGCGAATTCAAGGCCGGTCGCGCGCAGGCACCGGAGCTGGCGCTGCCGGTGTACCTGCGCGACAAGGTGGCGTTGACGTTGGTGGAGCAGGGCAAGGCGTGAGTTGGCGGTTGCGCTGCATCTACTGGGAATGACCGACGGATGAGCCGTGCGCTGCAAACTTTCATCAATGAGCTGGAGCAGGATCGTGCACTGCGCGAACCGAATCGACTGCGCGAGCGCAGCGATGTGCTTGACCGCCTTGAGACCTGGCGCATCTGTGGATTGCCCCACAATGCCTCTGCCGAACTGGCCATGGAAGCGGAGCTTCGTGACCGGATCGAGGCTCTGTGCACCGACCTTGAAGCCATCGATTACCGACTCTGTCAGAGCACTCGCCAG
>DASZCB010000562.1:0-5132 GCA_035943575.1 Rhodanobacter sp.
GGCGGCCAGTGTGGACGCGGTATAGCCGTTGAATATCAGCCAGGCGATGACGCCGCCGAGCACGCCACCGATCAGCGCAAGCAGCATGGTTTCGAGCATGATCGCCATGACTACCGGCAGGCCGCGGAAACCGATCGCTCGCAGTGTGGCGATCTCGCGAGCGCGGGTGGCCACCGCGGCGAACATCGTGTTGAGTGCGCCGAATACGGCACCGATCGCCATGATCGCGCCGACCACAATGCCGATGATAGTGATGGCTTTCGAGGTGCCTTCGGACTGCTTGCTGAAATAGTCGAGCGTCGTCGACACATCGGTCTGCAGTCGCGGATCGGAGGACAGTGCCGCCTTGAACTTGTCGAAAGCGGCGGGCCCGGTAAGTCTCGCGAACACGGTCGTCATGCTAGAACCGCGCCGATAGGCGGGACCGACAATGCCCGCATCCGCCCACAACTCGGAATCCATCGCATCGTTCGAGGCGAAGATGCCAGTGACGGTCCAGGTCTGATTGCCCAGCTTGATCTGCTTGCCCGGCTCGAGGCCGGCAAACTGGTGCTGCGCGCCCTTGCCGGCAACCAGTTCGTACTTGCCGGGCTCGAACTTGCGCCCGGCGATGATTTTCGCATTGGTGCGCAGCTTCCATGCCTCGTCACCGATGCCACGCAATTGCACGCTGCCGACATCCTTCTCCGGATCGCCGCCCTTCATCGGCAGATTGGCGGCAACAACGAGTTCCGGCGAGGCAATCGGCTTGCCCTGGTCGTCCCTGGCGATGCCGGGCGCCTGCGCGATCACCAGTGTGCTGTCGCGACCGAGTACCGACGAAACTTCCGCTGCCGAACCGCCGCGCATCACGATCGCGGTATCCTCGGAACCGGTGCGGCGCAGGGTTTCGCTATAACCCTCGGCCATCGCCAACATGGCCACCAGCACGGCAACCACGCCGGCGATGCCGATCACGATCACGGCGGAGGAACCCAACCGCTGCGGCAACGTACTGATACCCACGGCGGTCACCGACCAGGTCTGCTTGCCGCGCCGGGTCAAGACCATCCACAGGGCCAGAAGCACTAGTAACACCAGCATGCCGGGCCAGGGCAGACTCAGAAACGCCACCACGCCGATGATGACGGCAACGAAGGTCACAAGACCGATCAAGAATTTCATTGCGCTTCTCCTCAGCGTCCGGCCAATGCATCGACAATGTTCAGGCGCATCGCCCGCCACGCGGGCAGGATGCCGATGACCAGCCCGATCACGACAGCCAGGGTGATGCCCAGCGCCCAGCTGCCAGCGCCGACGTTCGTGTGACTGATCATGCCGCCGCTCTGGGAGGACATGACCGGCGCAAGCACGCTGACCAGGCCGAGCCCGATCAAACCACCTAGCAACAGCAACAGCACCGACTCGGCCAGCACCATCATCAACACGCTGGTGCTGGAGAAGCCGATCGTCTTGAGCACCGCCAGCTCGGAGGTGCGCTCGCGCACCGCCTGCATCATCGTGTTGCCGGTCAGCAGCACAAGAGTGAAGAACACGGCACCCATGATCGACGTCACGATCAGACCGATGTCGGCCATCTGCTTGATCCAGTTCGCGGTCGCTGCCTGCTCGGTCTGGGTTTTCGTCTCGTGATCGGAATTGGCCGACAGCGCGTCGATCGCCCTAGCGATGCGGTCGGACTGATTTATGTCATTGACGCGGCTGATGTACCAGCCAACCATGCCGCCGTTGTAGGCCTTCGGGGTGGTCTCGTCGAACGTCTTCCAGTGCATGACGATCATCTGGCTCTGGAAAGCTTTCGCATCTTTGGAATGCATGACGCCGACCAAATTGAAACTCCAGTTCTTGCTGCCATCCTTGTTCGGGAAAATCTGCGATTGCAGCGGAATCTTGTCGCCGACTTTCCAGCCGTATCGCTTGACGATGATCTCGCCGGCGAGGATGCCGTCCTGGGTCGAATCGAACGCTTTGCGCTCGGCAGGCGCCACATCGACTTCGGGATAGACGTCGAGATAGTTAGGGCTCACCGCAAAGGTGAAAACCTGGTTGTGCGGATCCTGGTAAGCGCCGCCGAACCAGTTCGCGTAAGCAACGTCCTTGATCCCGTTGACCTGGGCGATCTGCGCACCGAGTCCTTGCGGCAGGGGTTGGATGAAGGACAGCCGCGCACCGGTCTGCAGGCGCTCGGCGCCGTTCGCCGACTGACCCGCTTCCGCGAACGAGACGCGCACGGCATCCAGCAGACCGAACAGCAGAAACGCGGCGATGATCGACACCAGCGTGAGTATCGTGCGGGTCTTGCGCCGGAACAGCGCGGCCCAGATCAGATGAAGGTATTTCATCGTTGTGTCCTCACGCCGTTGCCTGTTCGACCAGGGTGCCCTTGTCCAGATGCAGCGTATGGCTGGCGTATTCGGCCGCCTTCGGATCGTGGGTGACCATCACGATGGTCTTGCCGTGCTCGCGATTGAGTTGCTGCAGCAGACCGAGTACGTCTTCGGCCGACTGCCGGTCCAGATCGCCGGTCGGCTCGTCGCAGACCAGTAGCGTGGGGTCGGACACGATCGCGCGGGCGATCGCCACGCGCTGTTGCTGACCACCGGACAGCTCGCTCGGCTTGTGCGTGGCACGATCGGCCAGCCCCACCAGCTGCAAAGCGATCGAGGCGTTCTTCTTGCGCTGGGCGCCAGAGAGCTTGGTGAGCAGCAGTGGCAGCTCCACATTACGCTGCGCCGACAGCATCGGCATCAGGTTGTAGAACTGGAAGACGAAGCCGACGTTCGACGCGCGCCACTTCGCCAGCGCACCACCGCCGAGCTGGTCGATGCGCTGACCGCCCACCGTAATGCTGCCGGCCGTCGGCGTGTCCAGGCCACCAATCAGATTCAGCAAGGTGGTCTTGCCGGAGCCGGACGGCCCCATCAGCGCCAGGAAGTCGCCCTCGGCGATCGCCAGGTTGACGTGGTGCAGCACCTCGACCTTCTGCTTGCCGCGCGTGTAGGTCTTGGCGAGATTCTCGATATCGATCAACGTGCCCATGGTGGATCTCCGATGAATGTCTTGCGGATGTGTGACTTGTTGTGGGGGCGACTTCAGTCGCAATGCTCATGAAGGCTTCGAACGAGTGGCACCGTTACTGAAGTCACCCCTGCAAAAAAACTACGGCTTTTTCATCTGGACGGCCGAGCCGTCGTGCAATTCGGTCGGTGGCGAAATCACCACGCTGTCGCCCGGCTGCACCGCCGCCGGTAGCAGGCGCAGCTCACCATAGGTCTGCGCCGCCGGGTTCACTGTGCGCTGCCGCACCGCGTTGCCGTCGACGACGAACACCATGCTGTGACCGTCGCGCTGCACGATCGCGGTGGCCGGCACCAGCACGCCTTGCGGCACCTGCGTCGTGGCCTCCGGCTTCTCTTCCAGGAACGACACTCGTGCGCCCATGTCGGGTACCACGCGGGCGTCCTTCTTTTCCAGCGCCACGCGCACCTTGATGGTGGCCTTGCCGCGATCGGCGGTGGGCACGATGGCGACCACGTGGGCGGGGATCTTCCAGTCCGGGTAGGCATCCAGCACGGCTTCGGCCGACATGCCCGGCTTGACCCGACCGATATAGGCCTCGTTGACGTCGACATCGACTTCCAGCGAATCCATGTCGACGATGGTGCCCACGCCAGTGCGGGTGAATCCGCCACCGGCGGATAGCGGCGAGATGATCTCGCCGACCTGGGCATCCTTGGTAGTGACCACGCCGCTGAATGGCGCGCGCACCACGGTGTAATCGAAGTTCACCTTCGCCACCGCCGCCTGCGCGTCGGCCGACTTGGCCTGCTGCTGCTGCGCACCGAGCTGGGCGCGCAGGCTGTTGACCTGAGTCTGCGCCTGCTCGGCGCTCTGTTTCGAAACCAGTCCACGGTCGACCAGGGATTGCAGTCGCGCAGCATCGTGGATGCCCTGTGCCAGCTGCGCCTGATTCTGCGCCAGCAGTGCACGCGCTGCATCCGCTTGCGCCTGCGCCGCCGCCAGGTTGGCCTTGTAGCCGCTGTCATCCAGCCGCGCCAGCACCTGCCCCTGCATGACGTGATCGCCCTCCTCGATCAGCACCGCAGTCAACGTGCCGGTGATCTGCGCCGACACCGTGGCCTGCCGTCGCGCCGTGACATAACCCGTCGCCTGCAGCACCGCGCCAGCGCCTCTGTCCGAGCTCGGCGTGACCGCCGTGGCGGTCTGCACCACCACTGCGCGATGACTGGACAGCATCCAGCCGGCGCCGCCAAGCAACGCCAGCAGCACGATCACGCCACCGACGATCCACGGCCACCGACTTGGACCGGCCTGGTGATCGTCCCGATGGTGGCGCTCGATGCGCAGTTCCTTCAATAGTTCGGCGTTGTCCACGTGTTCCCCGTCCGGCGTGCCGGCTGCTAGATAAGTGCAAGATTGACCGATCGGCTACGCGGCGCTCAGAGTGCAGCATCAGCCATCGTCGATGACAGATGTCATCCGCACCGGCACCGGTACGGCCGCGCCGAGAGTAACCCTAGGCACACGATGGTTGCTACCCTGTGTCGATCCCGACCCTGCCATCCGATCGCCGCGATCACGACCCCACCGCAAGGAGATTGCCCTTGTCACGCCTGCACCGCATAGCCCTGTTCACCCTGCTCGTCGGCGCGATCCTTCCCGGTGTGCCTACCGAAGTCCATGCCGCCACGCCGGCGCACTGCCAGGCGCCGGAACATCGCCAGTTCGATTTCTGGATCGGCGACTGGGACACGTTCGACATCGACGGGCTGAACAAGCCATCGGTGGCGCGCAATCACGTCGACGCGATTCTCGATGGCTGCGCGCTGCGCGAGATCTACGAGCAGACCGACGGCATGACCGGGCAGAGCTTCACCATTTACGACGCCGACCGCCACCTGTGGCACCAGAGCTGGGTCACCAATCGCGGCCAGCTGCTGGTGCTGGAAGGCACGCTGCAAGGCAAGCGCATCGTGTTGGATGGCATCGATCACGCGCACAAGGGCGCGATGATCCGGGTCAGCTGGGAGCCGCAGGGCAACGGTGTGCGCGAGACCGCGACCCGATCGGAAGACGGCGGTCACAGATGGCAGCCGCTATTCGACATCCTG
>DASZCB010000563.1:0-6562 GCA_035943575.1 Rhodanobacter sp.
GTTAAGGAAATCAGTGAACACTGAGGCGGCATCGGCCTCTTCCGGATACCTGGACATATAGTCCCGAAAGCCGGTCACCACTCGCGAAACATCTGGCTGCATGACTTGTGGCATGGTGCTGTTGGAAAAACCCATCATAGCTGCGTCGCAGCTTGTTCCCCTTCCCCCGCTCCGTTATGGTTGCGCGTCACCTCGACGCATGGCGTCGTACTCGTCGCAGTTTCGCACGAGCGTGGTATTTGTTTTTACGGGGAGTCACCACAATGCTTTTCAAGCGCGTCAAGTCGCTCGACCAGATTCTCGCTACTGCCGAAAAGAAAAGCCTCACACGGCAGCTTGGCCCTTTCCAGCTCACCATGCTCGGCATCGGCGCCATCGTCGGTACCGGTATTTTCGTGCTGACCGCCGAAGCAGGCCAGAAGGCAGGTCCCGGCATGATGATCGCCTTCGTGATCGCGGCCGTGGTCTGCGCACTTGCTGCGCTGGCCTATGCCGAGCTGGCCTCGATGATTCCGGTGGCCGGATCGGCCTATACCTACACCTACGGCGTGCTTGGCGAAAGCGTTGCCTGGGTGGTCGGCTGGGCACTGGTGCTGGAGTACACGATCGCCGCCAGTACGGTATGCGCTGGTTGGTCGGGTTACGTCAACGGCTTGCTGACACATGCCGGATTCGGCTTGCCGCACTTCCTGCAGGTAGGCCCGATGGACGGCGGCAGCTTCAACCTGCTCGCCTGCCTGATCGGGTTGGCGGTTACCCTTCTGCTGGTGTTGGGCACCTCGAAATCGGCCAAGGTCAACACCGTGCTGGTGCTGATCAAGATTGCTGCCCTCATCGCCTTCATCTTCGTCGCGCTACCGGCAGTGAAGGATCAGAACTTCACACCTTTCGTACCCAACGGCTGGGGTAGCCCGATGGGCGGCATCGGCGTACTAGGTGCGGCAGCCTCCATCGTGTTCGCCTACATCGGCTTCGACGCCATCTCCACAGCCGCCGAGGAAACCAAGAACCCGAACCGCAATATCCCGATCGCCCTGATCGCCTCGCTGAGCGTATGTACCGTCTTCTACCTTCTGGTGAGCTACAGCGCAGTGGGTTCGGTGGGTGCGCAGCCCATGCTGGGCCCGGACGGGCTGGCTCTTGAGCCGGGTACACCAGCGTTTGCCGCGGCCTGCCAGGGTTCGCAGGCACTGGTGTGCAGCAAGGAGGCGTTGGCCCATGTGGTTCGCCTGCTCGATCACAACAACATTGGCTCCTTCATCGCCTTCGCCGCCGGCATCGCGCTGCCGTCGGTGATCCTGACAATGACCTACGGCCAGACCCGCATCTTCTTCACCATGTCGCGCGATGGCCTGCTGCCCAGCAAGTTGGCCAAGATCCATCCACGCTTCCATACGCCGCACGTCATCACCCTGATCACCGGCACCTTTGTCGCACTGTTCGGCGCGCTGTTCCCGGTGGGCATCCTCGCCGACATCACCAACTCGGGCACGCTGTTCGCATTCATCATGGTGGCGATCGGCGTCCTGATCCTGCGCCGCACCCAGCCCGATCGCCCGCGCCCGTTCCGTACCCCGCTGCCGTGGCTGATCTGTCCGCTGGCGGTGATCGGCTGCCTGTTGCTGTTCCTCAACCTGTCGAAGGAAGCCAAGATCACCTTCTTCGTGTGGGGCGCGATCGGCTTGGTGGTGTATTACCTTTACGGTTACCGAAAAAGCCATCTGGCCAATGGCACCGAGCCGAGCTGAAAAGATTTTTCTTTGCCTGTGACCCATCAGCCGGCACGGTAATACCGTGCCGGTGTCATATCCGGAATGCCCATGCTCAAGCAGTTGCTCGCCCGCAAGACCGATTTCTCGAATGCCGACAACGCTGACGGCCCCAGCCTGAAACGAACGCTGGGTCCCTGGGGCCTGACCGCGCTGGGCATCGGCGCGGTGATCGGCGGCGGCATCTTCGTGATCACGGGTCAGGCCGCTGCCGAGCACGCGGGCCCGGCGATCATCCTCGCCTTCGTGATCGCGGCGATCTGCTGCAGCTTCACCGCCTTGTGCTACGCAGAATTCGCTACCCTGATCCCGATGTCGGGCAGCTCGTATTCCTACGCCTACGCCACGCTGGGCGAACTGATGGCCTGGTTCATCGGCTGGA
Source organism: Rhodanobacter sp. (assembly GCA_035943575.1). Classification (GTDB taxonomy): domain Bacteria; phylum Pseudomonadota; class Gammaproteobacteria; order Xanthomonadales; family Rhodanobacteraceae; genus Rhodanobacter. Next base: position 2,152 of record DASZCB010000563.1, read on the forward strand.
ACATGGTGCTCGAATACGGCGTATCTGCATCGGCTGTTGCGGTCAGCTGGACCGGCTATTTCGTCAGCCTGCTCGATCACGTCGGCATCCATCTGCCGACGGTGCTGACCAACGCACCGCTCGCCTACACCGACGGCCACCTCGTCACCACTGGCGCACTGTTCAACTTGCCCGCGGTCGGCATCGTGCTTGCGCTGACCTGGCTGTGCTACGTCGGCATCAGGGAGTCCAGCGGTGCGAATCTCGCGATGGTGATCCTCAAAGTCGGTTTGATCGTGATCGTGATCGTCGCCGGCTGGCATTACGTGAACCCAAGTTACTGGCACCCCTTCATACCAGCGAACCAGGGGCCGGAGAAGTACGGTTGGTCAGGCATCATGCGCGCGGCCACGCTGGTGTTCTTTGCCTACATCGGATTCGAGGCGACATCGACCGCCGCGCAGGAAGCCAAGAATCCCCAGCGCGACCTGCCGATCGCCACACTGGCCTCGCTGGCCATTTGCACCGTGCTGTACATCGGTATCGCCGCGGTCATCACCGGGCTGCTGCCTTTCGATCAGCTCGGCACCAGCGAGCCGGTCGTGACCGCGGTCAGGGCGCATCCCGAGCTCGGCTGGCTGCGCTGGGTGGTCGAAGTAGGTGCGCTGATCGGATTGTCGTCAGTGGTCCTGGTCATGATCATTGCGCAACCGCGCATCTTCATGATCATGGGTCGCGACGGTCTGTTGCCGCCAGTGTTCGCCAAAATCCATCCGCGCTATCACACGCCGCACATCAACACTGTCATCACGGGCATTGGCATCGCGGCGTTGGCGGCGGTGTTCCCGCTCGACATACTCGGCGATCTCGTCTCGATGGGCACCCTGATCGCCTTCGTCGCCGTCTGCGCGGGCGTGCTGATCCTGCGCAAGACGCGTCCCGAGCTGCCGCGTACGTTCCGGGTTCCATGGGCACCGGTCACCTGCGTGCTCGGCGTGCTCTGCTGCCTGGCGCTGCTGTATTGGGAGAACTGGTACCAGTGGCTGCTGCTCGGCATCTGGACGGTGATCGGTATGGCCATTTATTTCGGCTACGGGCGCCGGCACAGTCGCTTGCGCCTTCAGAGCGAACCAAGCGCCTCCCCCTGAAATTCAGGTATCTTCGCCGAATTTCATCGAATACAAGAAAAAATCTTGCATTTATGCGCAAATCGCAGGATTGCCTGGCAAATGGAATGTATGTGCCGCACCCCCCAAAAATCCCATAAATTCAATAGCAACTAATTGATAATATTGAATTTAACGAGTTTTTTGCGAGAGAAAATTATCCAGCCGTCATCCATTCGCCGATCGCGGGAGTATCATCCTCAGTCCGCGGGTTGATCACTTGGCAGTGGGCCCCGGATCGTGGCCCGGTGCGTCAGGTGGGTAAGCTCCTCAGCCTGTCGCGCCGGGCCGCACTTTTCTCGCAGCGCCCTGCCCGCTTCCCCTGCTTTCTTTTTTGCATACGCACTCGCCGCGCAGTACTCGGCGCGTCGATCGCGCACCCACGAAAAAGGCCGGCATTGAGCCGGCCTTTGGGAACACGTGCGCGGATTGATCGCGAGGGATCAGCTCTTCTTTGGCGTGTGCGACACGCACCAGCCTTTCGCATTCACCGACTTGCCTGGGAACAACTGGCATGGACCGCGACCGGTGGCGCCGCCGGTATAGAACTGGCAATTGGCGCAATTGTCGCCAGCCTTGTGCTTTGCATCGGCCGTCTTGCCGGCATCCTCGACATAGCCCAGTGCCTTCGCGGTCGGATCCGTCTCGGTCAGCGCTGGCAGATCGGCGGCACGCGCAAAACGCGGCAGACCACCCATGACGACAGCAGCCACCGTGGTGCCAGCGGCCACCTTGAGGAATCGGCGACGCGATTCGGTATCTCTTTCGTTCGACATGGGCAGGTCTCCGTCGTAGCTGTCCCGCGCACTCTGCGCTGGAATCCTGGTTGATGGTACGCCTGCCTCTGCAATTTTCCCTGACTTGCGAGAATGGCTCTCATTCCGGAAAGATGATCGTCAGGCGCATGGTATAGTTGATGCTCATTTGGACGTCCAAACACCATGAGTCAAATCCTGCCAAGCACGATCCCGGCCAGCCTGTTCGAGGCATGCGCCGACAGCATCGCGAACACCGCGCGTGAATTGGCAGCGCTCGGCTGGACACCGGCCACCAGCAGCAACTTCTCAATGCGGGTCGATGCGGAGCATGCGGCGATCACCGTCTCCGGCCGGCACAAGGGCCGGCTCGGCCGCGACGACATCATGCTGATCGATCTGCACGGTAACGCCGTCGGCACCGAAGCTCGGCCCAGCGCCGAAACCGCGCTGCACACGCAGATCTATCGGCGCTGGCCGGAGATGTGCGCCGTATTGCACACCCATTCGCGCACGCAAAGCGTGACCTCGCGCCTGTTCGCGCACGATGGCGTGATCCGTCTCGAAGGCTGGGAGCTGCAGAAGGCAATCACCGGCTACCACACGCACGAGAGCGTGCTGGAGATTCCGGTATTCCCGAACACCCAGCACATGCCCGAACTGGTCGCCCAGGTCGACGCATGGCTGGACGCGGGCAAGCCTTTGCATGCATATCTGATCGACGGCCACGGCATCTACACCTGGGGCCGCGACATGGCCGAGACCCAGCGCCACCTGGAAGCGCTGGAGTTCCTGCTCGGCTGCGAACTGGATCTGAAAAAACTGAGAGCATCATGAGCCGCCTGCGCATCTTCGACGAAACCCGGCCGCAATCGCCGCTGACCGTGCATCACGAGCACACCGCGATAGCCCATGAACTAGGCAAGGTCGGCGTCCGCTTCGAGCAATGGGTAGCGAGCCAGCCGATCGCACCGGGTGCCAGCCAGGACGCGGTGATCGCCGCCTATCGCAGCGACATCGATCGATTGATGGAGGAGAAAGGCTATCAGGCGGTCGACGTAATCAGCCTCACGCCGGATCACCCCGAGCGTGCCACGTTGCGCCAGAAATTCCTCAGCGAACACACCCACAGCGAGGACGAAGTGCGCTTCTTCGTCGCCGGCTCCGGTCAATTCACATTGCACATCGCCGGCAAGGTCTACGACATCCTGTGCGAACAGGGTGACCTGATCGGCGTACCGGACGGCACCCGCCACTGGTTCGACATGAGCGAAGCACCCTACTTCGTGGCGATCCGGCTGTTCACCAACAAGGAAGGCTGGGTCGCGCAATTCACCGGTGACGATATCGCCCAGCACTTTCCGCGGATGCAACCGCACCAGATGGCAACGTCATGATCGAAATCCGCGCCATCGTCACCGACATCGAGGGCACCACCAGCTCGATCAGCTTCGTCCGCGACGTGCTGTTTCCGTATGCGCGCAAGCGACTGCCCGCCTTCATCGAAACCCACGGCAACACTCCCGAAGTGCAGCACTGGCTGCATGAGGCCGCCAGGGAAGCCGGCCTGGTCGAAGCCAGCCGCCAGGACATCATCGAACTGCTGCTGCAGTGGATCGACCAGGATCGCAAGTCCACTGCGCTGAAGGCACTGCAGGGGATGATCTGGAAAGACGGCTACGCCGCCGGCGACTACCGCGCCCACTTATACCCCGAAGTCGCCGCGCGGTTGCGCGATTGGCGCGCCGATGGTTTGCGCCTGTATGTCTACTCCTCCGGCTCGGTGCCGGCGCAGCAACTGTTCTTCCGCTACAGCGAGGCCGGCGACCTGACCCCGTTGTTTGCCGGCTACTTCGATACCGAAACTGGCCCGAAGCGCGAAGCCGAATCCTACCGGCGCATCGCCGCGGCGATCGACGAGCAATCCCGGCACATCCTGTTCCTGTCCGACATCGTGGAAGAGCTCGACGCGGCGCAGGCCGCCGGTTTCCATACCGGCTGGCTGATTCGCGAGCCGCAGGCATGGCCCGACACGCCGCGCCATCGGGCCTATCGCGATTTCGACGCCATCACGCCTTCCACCTGAGTCGCCAATCCAGCCATGCGTACCGCCCTGACCGTCCTGCTCGCGTTCGCCGCCGGCGTGTTGCTGATGCTGTGGTGGCCCAGCCATCGAGCGAAGCCGTCTCTCGCCAATCATCCCGTGTCGGCAGCCTCCATCGCAGCTGCCTCTAGCGCCGTGCAAGACATTGCATCGTCGATCGGTGGCGATGCCGAAAGCGGCGATAGCTGGCCCGCGCAGGACCCGACGCCGGAGCAGGTGCTCTACGCACAACCGCGGATGCTGCGCGACGCGCTCGCGAAACTGACCCCGCGTGTCGCCGGCAAACCGAACCTGTACGTACTGACCTTTGCCGGCGACGGTGGCGAAGACGTATTCCGCAACGAAGCCGAGTACACCGCACCCTTGTTCGCGAAGCGTTTCGGTGCCACCACGCATACCCTGATACT
>DASZCB010000564.1:0-1887 GCA_035943575.1 Rhodanobacter sp.
GCGCCCCCTGATACTCCATGATCCGGCAGGGGGCGACTGCGTTGCTCAACTGGTTGACCAGCGATGGCGACGCGGTGGCAACGCCCGGCGCCAGTAACGCCACAAGAATGAAAGCCTTCATTTGGGAGTCCCCTTTCTGAACACGGTAGCCGTTGTCGCAACCCACGTCTGCTGTTCCTCTACGCTCATATTCGCCATCAATTCCATCATCATCCGTTGCTCCTCTGTCGATGGCCTCGCTTCCGGCCCATCCCATAGCTCGCGCATTTCCACGCCTAGCACATCGGCCAGGTCTCTCAAGTTTTGCATTGTTGGTGTTCTCCCCCCGCTAAGCCATCGACTGACCGCAGACTTGTCTACCCCAATAAGGCGGCCAATCTCGGACTGGCTATAGGCAGATGCCTTCACCAAAGCCCTGATCTTGTCCGCAAGTTCTTGCATCGGAGGGTGAAGCATAAGGGTTGATGTTCGCAAGGAATGAGATGCCGATGCTAAGGCGGCCTGCGGCAAGGGTGTTGACATCATGTCACCGCTCCGCCAGCATTGGCGTTGACACATAGGAAACTTTCATGTCCGCAACGCTGTTCACAGAATTCGTCGGCGTTTTGTACGACGGCAACCAAAGTCGGGCCGCTGAGGCACTCGGCATAGACAAGTCGCGCGTCTGCCGGATGTGCAACGGCAGTCGTAGCGTGTCGCCAGCCATTGCGCTGGCGATCGAGACGCTGAGTCTCGGCCGCTACACGAAAGAGCAGTTCATCTGGCCGGATGTAGACAGAGCAGCTTGATTGCATGGGCTCGTCCTTGAGGGGATGGGCTTTTTTTATATCCGAATGACCCTGTCCGCCGCTGTACGCAGTCGGCGGAACCTAGGGTAAGCAGGGGGAACACCATGAAAGACGAAGGACAGATTCCCATGTTCGTGGATGATCTGAACGAAGCCATCCGCGCCACGGTCAACGCGCTCGGTGGCATGAAAGCGGTAGGTGTCGAGCTGAAGCCGGAAAAGTCCGCGGTCGATGCGGGCAAGTGGCTGGCCGACTGCTTGAACACTTCCAAGCGCGACCGGCTCGACCCTGACCAGCTTGCCTTCATTCGTCGCCGTGCGCGCGCCGCTGGCTGCCACATCCTGGCCGCGTTCGAAGCGCAGGACGCCGGCTATGCGCCGCCGCAACCGATCGCGCCCGAGGACGAAGCCGCACAGTTGCAGCGCGAGTTCATCGCATCGGTGAAGGCGCTGGAAAGCATCCAGTTGAAGCTCGCGCGCAATGGCATGAGGGTGGCGGCATGAACACCCAAGCCATCCACGACCACGGCGAGAACGATCCGATCCCGTTTGAGATGGACGCGAGTGATGCAGCGGCCGCGCGGTTCTCGCGCGTCGTCATCCAGATACACCGCGAACAGCTCAACGACAAAGACAAGGCGCAGCAGATGGCCGCCAACGAGCGCGAGATCGCGCAGTGGGTCACCCCGTGACCGACCAATTCGACGCCGCCAGCGACATCGAACAACTAGAGCGCTCCGCTGCCATCGCAAACCACGCCAACCGCGCGCGTGAGCCCATCCCCCTGTGCGAGAACTGCGACGAGCCCGTGCACGTCACCACGTCGGGCACGCATTGGCGGTTCTGCGTTCCTTGTTCGGAAGAGTTTTTGCGGGGTGGGGTGTGAGCTTTCACATAATCACGGGTGATTGCCGCGACGTGCTGAAAATGTTTGACGCAGGCTCCATTCACTGTTGCGTCACCAGCCCGCCTTACTTCGGGTTGCGCGACTACGGCGTCGACGGTCAGATGGGCATGGAACAAACGCCCGATGAATTCGTTGCGGCGCTGATTGAGGTGTTCCGCGATGTTCGCCGCGTGTTGCGTGACGACGGCACGCT
>DASZCB010000565.1:0-3257 GCA_035943575.1 Rhodanobacter sp.
GAACGCGTACAGCAAATTCAGCGGCGTATGCGGCACTTCATGGCCGGACATGATCAGCAGCGCCACGCGGGTGACGAACGAGATCGCCACGAAGGTGATCGCCAGCCACCACAGCGGACGGAAACGCTGACGCAGCGGGGAGGTCGGGGTGAATGCGCTCGACACGGGCAACTCCAGCAGAAGACATGAGATCAGCGGACGCCGGCTACGGGCGCCATCATGCGGGCTTTATACCGCGGATCAGCTTGGCGTTTGGTTAGTTCTCAGCGTAGTGATGGCGCTGATCCGCGCCGCTTCCATCGCGGTGCCGATCGCCGGGCCAGTCATTCCCTGCGCCACAAACCCCGCGGCATCGACCGCCGCTGCCGCGGCGCGCGCTTCGCGTAGATACGCTGCCTGCGGGTAATCGTCGTGTTCATGGCCGAGCCGGCCACGCTTGTCGGCCTCACACGCTGTCAGAAAAGCATCCAGCCGCGCCGGCCGACGCAGCGAGTCCAGCGCGCCCAGCAACTTCAGCACAGTGGCCGGCTTCAACTCGAATGCGCGATGCGCATTCAGATGCTCGCGGCATACCAGCTCGGCCAGCGCGGCGTGTTCGGTCGGCACCTTCAGGCGCGCCGCCAGCGCGCGCAACGGCGCCACGCCGCGATGCTCGTGGCCGACATGGCGCGGCAGTTCGTCGGCCGGCGTCAGCGCCTTGCCGAGGTCGTGCACCAGCGCGCAAAAGCCGACCAGGTCGTCGCCTGGCGCCAATTCCGCGGCCGCGTCCAACACCATTTCCACGTGTATGCCTGTATCGATCTCCGGATGGAACTCCGCGCGTTGCGGCACGCCGTACAGCGCGTCGATTTCCGGAAACAGCACGGCCAGTGCACCGCATTCACGCAGCACGCGCAGGAACGCCGACGGCTGCGGCTCGCTCAGTGCCTTGCGTGTTTCCGCCCACACGCGTTCGGGCACCAGATGATCGACCTCGCCGTCGCGAACCATCTGCTGCATCAGCGCCATGGTCTCCGCCGCCACGGTGAAGCCGAGCGGCGCAAACCGCGCGGCGAACCGTGCCACCCGCAGCACGCGCACCGGATCCTCGACGAACGCCGGCGACACATGGCGCAGCACGCGCACCTCGATATCGCGCACGCCGTGGTACGGATCGGTCAGCGCGCCGTGCTCGTCTTGCGCAATCGCGTTGATGGTGAGGTCACGCCGCGCCAGATCCTGCTCCAGCGTCACCGCCGCGTCAGCCTGGAACACGAAGCCGTGATAACCGCGCCCGGTCTTGCGCTCAGTGCGCGCCAGTGCGTATTCCTCACCGGTCTTGGGATGCAGGAACACCGGGAAATCCTTGCCCACCGGCTTGTAGCCCAGCGTCAGCATTTCTTCCGGTAGCGCGCCGACCACCACGTGGTCATGGTCGACCACGGGGCGGTTCAATAGTTTGTCGCGGACCGCGCCGCCGACGAGATAGATGTGCATGGGGGGATTCTGCCATGCGCGTGTAAGCCAGCGGTTGGAATCCTCGACCTGCGGTCGGCGAAGTTTGCAGATTGGGGTTCGCTGCGCCCACCCGAATCTGCAGTGCTGAAGCGAGGAATGGATCAGACAACTTCAGGTGTCGTGACCGACTTGCCCCTGTTCAAAGCCGCGCGTCTTGCGCAGCGCCAGTTGATAGGGAGTGCCGAGCAGATCGTAATAACCGGCCAGCGTCGCCAGCATGCCATCGACCCCCAGTTTCGGGGCGTCGATGGCTACGCTGGCAATCTGCTGTAGCAAGGCTTCATGCTGCCAGTCGCGGCCATGCCATTCGTGCCATTTACGCTCAAGCCAGCTCGGTTGCGGTGGAGGTCCGAGTTTCGGTGGCGCCCATAAATAGTCATCAAAAATCATTACGCCGCCAACTTTCAGCAAGGGCCAGCTCATCACGCCGTCGGCGAGTGCGCCAAACGCCGAATGCCAACCGTCGATATAGACGATGTCGTAGGGTCCGTTGACTTGACGCAATGCGTCGAAACTCGGCCCCGCATACTCGGTGATCTTTTCCCGCCATGGCGCGGTGTTGCTGCGAAAGCGCGCGTGGTAGTCACCGTATACCGGATCGTGCTGAAAGAAGTCCGCACAATCGATGGTGCTGGTAGATGCTGTGAGGATGTTCTGGCATAGCCAGATGGTCGAGCGGCCCTCGAAACTGCCTATCTCAAGCGCGCGTAATCCAGGCTTTCCACGAAATTCCGCAAGCCAGCGTTCCCAATGCGGAATGTTGTGCTGAAACCAATCGGTCGAAAACTCTCCTTGTTGCTCGATCATCGAGTTCTCAATGCAAACAAAAGACGAGACTAACCATTCGCACGCTGGAATTCGATCAGCATCACCCGATCGATTCGCTGCCGTTCAACGCTGCCGTAGTGAACGTGCCGTGGCCAGCCGGCGCTGTCGCGGCGATTCCTGCAGCAGTACCGGAAGCCAGGGCGTGAACGGTTGCGGCACGATGCCGAGTGCGGCGTAGCCGTCCGTCTTGCCGATCGAGTCGGTGCGTAGCGACAGGAAGTTGTCGAGCGAGAACGGTTTGCCTGGCAGCAGGCCGGCGACCTGTGCCTGCAGTCGGCCGAGGCTATCGGGCAGGGCGATGATCGGCGTGCGCAGGCCGGCGGCGGCGCGGATTTTCTGCACGATTCCGCCCAGCGTGAGCACCTCCGGGCCGTACAGTTCGAAGCTGCGTCGCTGTCCGAGCTTGTTGCTGCCGACACAGCGCGCGATCGCTTCGGTCACGTCGCCGACGAAGGTGGGTGCCATCCGTGCTTTCGCACGCGCCAGCGGCAACACCGGCATGCGCCGCAGCAGCGCGGCAAAACGGCTGACCAGGCCGTCACCTTCGCCGAAGATCACACTGGGCTGGTAGATCGTCCAGTCGAGCGCCGAGGCCTTGACCAGCGACTCCGCTTCGCCACGCGTTTTCAGATACTGCGAGAGGCCCTGGCCGGCTTTCAGCGAACTCATTTGATGCAGCCGCTGCACGCCGCTGGCGTGGCAGGCGGCGATCAGGCGGCGGGTCAGTTCCACGTGTGCGCGCTGGAAAGTGTGCGGGCCGTGCGGATTGAGGATGCCGATCAGGTTGATCACCGCGTCGGCGTCGACGAGCTCGCGGCGCAGTACGTCATCGCTGTAGACGTCGGCACTGCGAACGGTTACCTCGGGCAGCACGCCCAGCTCGCGATGCTGCTCACGATTGCGTGAGAGCAGCACGATGCGGTGGCCGTCGG
>DASZCB010000566.1:0-3184 GCA_035943575.1 Rhodanobacter sp.
CGCAGCGAGTGCCGCTTTTCGGGCGTTGATGTCGTCGGCCAGTTCCCAATAGGCTTGGGCAAGCTCCACCCGGAATGCCAGCATGTGGGAGTAGTACTGGTTCGCGCTGATACTTGGGGCAATTCGGTGAAGCAACGCGAGGGCTTTGCCTGGTTGACCTTCCTCCAAGTATAGGCTTCCCATGACCAGCCACATGTTATTGGTGAATATCGTTTGTTTGGCGGCTAGGCACGTGTCAACAGCCCGTTGCAGTTCCGGGCTTGATGATTTCAGCTTCTTGTTGTTGTAAAGCGCGACGATCTGCGTGGATCGTGGGCGGCACAATGTTTCTCCGGGAGGGAGCGTTTCCTCCATCATGCGGGCGTATTTGATGGCCAAATCGTTTTGACCGGATGATCTAAGCAACTGCGAAACGTTGTACAGGATGAGGAAGTGAGCCAGCTTGTCCTTGACCTTTGGCAGGTCGGCCACCAGCCGGTTGGCCAGTACAAAGGCTTCCTCATAGCGATGATTGATCCCTTGGTCGGCCATGAGCAAGGCGGAAGACTTGGCTATCAGTGTCATATCACCGGAGTGATCGATTACATCCTGCAGCAATACGTCGGCTTTGACGTAATCGCCTTGGAAAGCCATTTGCCATGCGTCGAGATAACGCAAATGCCATTGTTCTTTTGGTGACAGACGAGACTCTTCTTGATGGAGCTGCTGCAGCATGCGAAGAAACCGCGGGTGATCGTCGGTGCGCAGGCTCTCGGTTTGCACAAGGAACGAGCCCGCACCGGGCACCGGTGCGTCGGCATGGGCAGCTTGAACAAGCACGCAGAAAGCCATGCCCGCCAACAACGCGGGCCATCGCCAAAAGCGGCTCCATGGCCGGAGCATGCCGATGCAGCCTATCGGCGGGGTGATGGTTTGTCGTGATCGGGTTTGGGGAAATGATGGGGGGCATCGTCGTCATGATCGGGATCATTATCCTCGTCATGACTCGGCTCATCCTCTTCATGTCCGGGGATTTGCGTATTATGGTCGACATGCATCGGTTTTTGCCCGAGCTCCTCAGACAAACGTGAGCTATCACCGGACATTACTGCGGCCTTGAAGGCCTCCGATGCGTCCGTCTGCTCCAACGTGTGCGCAAGCTCCTCTGCCGATGCATAACGCAGTGCTGCGTTCTGGCCAATGGCATTCAGCAACTCAATCGTGTCTGACATGTGTTTTCCCCTGTTTCGTGTGATCTTCAAGCATCAGATCGATGCGAATTGCAAGCCGATGTCATACGGTCATCGGCTTGATAAAACATGATAACGACGGTTATCGACATTTATTGATCGAACCACGCGCCATTGGGACCCGTTTCCCTTTAACGCACCTCGTCTGGAAGCCCCCCTTTCAGTGCCCCTATTCACTTCAAGCGGCGGAATGTGTCTTGTCCAACTCCGCTAATCGCTCACGCATGGCGAGATTCACCCTCAATGGCGCAGCGGGTGGCAGGATAACCGTCTCCTCTGCGGTCAACTTGGCGTTGGGTAAATCGCGCAGAGCGATATGGCTGGTCCGCGGCTTCTGGATCGGCAAGGTCGCACCGCGATAAACGATCACCTCGTGATCAAGCGGGTAGTCCTGGCTCAGCACGTCCACCAGCGCCTGCCGGTACGCCGCTCCGGTGGAAAATCGCTTCAACGACAGATCACCCACCAGCCCGACCTGCCACAGCACCAGATAGCCGGTGGGGTCGATGCGTCGCTCATAGAAAAGTAGCTGACTGGCCTCGAAGTGCTGGCATCCGAAGCGGCCGGGATCGATCCCCAGGTCAGCGTAGAGGCAGTCCTCGGCGGAAATGCCTGGCTCCATATGCGCCTGGAAGCCTTCCGCACGGGCGATCTCGATGGCCTTGTGCGGCGACCAGGCAAAGATGCCAGGGTGCCCGTAGAACACGCCGCAAACCTTCTTGCCGGCGCGCACCTCGGTCATCATAAGCTCGACCCACTGCCGATAAGTCCTCATCCGCGACTTGCCCTCCGCATAGTAGGGCTGGAGGCTGCGCACATCCGGGTGCATGCGTTGCAGCCACATCTCCACGATGCCATCGGAAAGTGCCGCAAACACCACGTCCGCCTGCTCGATTTGGCTGCGTGCCAGTGGCGTGAGGTGGGAGCCCAGGGTCATGCCCATGCCAACGCAGGCCAGGCTGCCGCGTCGCGCTTCGTTTGGTGCTGGGGAAGTGGCTGTATTCATCGCCTGATAGTAGGGCAATTTGCGTGATCGGGTGCACTGGGGAGATGCGCGACAAAGCTTAAAGGGGCAGGGGTAGGGGGGCGGTGGAACGAAGGTTCATCCGCAAGTGGCGCTGCCTCGCCTTGGCCAGCGCGGTGCCTGTAATGCTAAGTTGGGGGAATCTTCAGGTCGGGTTACCGGAGTCCCACATGTCTGTTGTCTCTCTCGCCGGGTTGCCGGCTGGTACGCGCCACACGTTGGCGCGTCTTGTCATGGCTGTGTCTATCGCACTCGCGGCCGGTGTCGTGTGCGCGCAGCAGGCGCAAAACGTCGATGTGCCGCCGCCGCAGGACACGCCATATCCCGGCACGATCGCGATTCATGTCGATGCCAGCGATACGTTGCAGGGCATCTTTCGGGTACACGAGACGATTCCGGTCAAGGCTGGCGCATTGACGCTTCTGTATCCGCAGTGGATTCCCGGCGACCACTCGCCGACTGGCCCGATCGCCATGCTCGCGGGCCTCAAGCTCAGCGCCAACGGCAAGCCGCTGATGTGGAAGCGCGACAAGTACGACGTGTACGCGTTCCATCTCGACGTGCCCGCGGGTGTCTCCACCATCGATGCGACATTCCAGTACATGTCGGGCCGCACCGATGGCGAGGGGTTCGAGATCACCGACCGCATGATGGACATGGAGTGGAGCAAGGTGGCGCTGTATCCGGCCGGCTATTTTTCGCGCGACATCACCTTCGCGCCGAGTGTGACGCTGGCGCATGGCTGGCAACTCGGCACGGCACTGGAGACGACCTCGCAGTCGGGCGACACCACCACCTTCAAGCCGGTGACATTCAATAACCTGGTCGATTCGCCGATCTACGCGGGCCGGTATTTCAAGCGCGTCGATCTCAACCCGGGCGGCGAGGCGCCGGTGCACCTGGACATCGTCGCCGACGCGCCGAAGTACCT
>DASZCB010000567.1:0-6335 GCA_035943575.1 Rhodanobacter sp.
GCGGCGGTGGTGGATTTCGCGCGCAACGTCGCCGGTCTAGCCGACGCCGATTCCAGCGAGAACGACCGCAACACGCCCAATCCGGTGATCGGCCTGATTACCGAATGGACCACCGCCAGCGGCGAAGTCGAGCAGCGCAGCGACCGCTCCGATCTCGGCGGCACCATGCGTCTGGGTTCGCAGGAATGTCGCCTGAAAGCGGGCACGCTGGCGCGCGAGTTGTATGGCCAGGACGTGGTGCGCGAGCGTCATCGTCATCGCTATGAGTTCAACAACCGCTATCGGCAGCCGTTCGAGGATCTGGGCCTGGTGATTTCCGGCAAATCGATGGACGACCTGCTGGTGGAGATGGTCGAGCTGCCGCAACAGAAGCACCCGTGGTTCCTCGCCTGTCAGGCGCATCCGGAGTTCACCTCGACGCCGCGCGATGGGCATCCGCTGTTCATCGGATTCGTGCATTCCGCACGCGAGTTCAAGGCAGTGCGTGAGGGCGAACGGCTGGCACAGGAGTCGGTCGCATGAAGCTGTGCGGTTTCGAGGTCGGGCTGGATCAGCCGTTGTTCCTGATTGCCGGCCCGTGCGTGGTGGAATCGGAACAGTTGCAGATCGACACCGCCGGCACGCTGAAGGAAATCACCGGCCGGCTCGGCATCCATTTCATCTTCAAGTCCAGCTTCGACAAGGCGAACCGTTCCTCGGGTGAGAGCTTTCGCGGGCCGGGGCTGGAGGAGGGTCTGCGCATCCTGTCCGAGGTGAAGCGCCAGCTCGGCGTGTCGCTGCTCACTGATGTGCACGAATACACGCCGATGGACGAGGTGGCGTCGGTGGTCGATGTGTTGCAGACGCCGGCATTCCTGTGCCGGCAGACCGACTTCATCCAGAAGGTGGCGCGCGCCGGCAAGCCGGTGAACATCAAGAAAGGCCAGTTCCTGGCGCCATGGGACATGAAGCATGTCGTCGCCAAGGCCAAGGCCGTCGGCAACGACGACATCATGGTGTGCGAACGTGGCGCCAGTTTCGGCTACAACAATCTGGTCTCCGACATGCGTTCGCTCAGCGCGATGCGCGATACCGGCTGCCCGGTGGTGTTCGACGCCACCCATTCGGTGCAGTTGCCCGGCGGGCAGGGCGCCAGTTCCGGCGGCCAGCGTGAATTCGTGCCGGTGCTGGCACGCGCTGCGGTCGCGGTCGGCGTGGCCGGGCTGTTCGCCGAGACGCATCCCGATCCGAGCAAGGCGCTCAGTGATGGCCCGAATGCGTGGCCGCTGGGCAAGATGGAAGCGCTGCTGGAAACCCTGCTGGAGCTGGATGCCGTGACCAAGCGGCATGGTTTCCTGGAGCAGACAGTCTCCTGAATTACCGGGCGCAACGATGCGCTCTTTCCATATCATCATTCAACGCAACGGACACCGCATGAGCACTCAGATCACCCGCATCCACGCCCGTGAAATCCTCGACTCGCGCGGCAACCCCACGCTGGAAGCCGAAGTGACCCTGGCTGGCGGCGGCTTCGGCCGCGCCGCGGTGCCCAGCGGTGCCTCCACCGGTTCGCGCGAGGCGGTCGAGCTGCGCGATGGCGACAAGTCGCGTTACGGTGGCAAGGGCGTGAAGAACGCGGTGGCGAACGTCAACACCGCGATTGCCGATGCGCTGAAGGGTTTCGATGCGGCCGACCAGAAAGGTCTGGACGCGAAGCTGATCGCACTGGATGGAACGCCGAACAAGAGCCGCCTCGGCGCGAACGCGCTGCTCGGTGTGTCGATGGCCGCGGCACATGCGGTGGCCGCTTCGCGCGACGAACCGCTGTGGAATTATCTGTCGCATGGCAAGCCCGGCGCGCTGCCGGTGCCGATGATGAACATCATCAACGGCGGTGAGCATGCGGACAACAACATCGACGTGCAGGAGTTCATGGTGCTGCCGGTCGGCATGTCGAGCTTCGCCGAGGCGCTGCGTGCCGGCGCGGAAATCTTCCACGCGCTGAAGAGCGTGCTGAAAGGCCGCGGGCTCAGTACGTCGGTAGGCGACGAGGGCGGTTTCGCGCCGAACCTTCGTTCGAACATCGAAGCGCTGGACACCATCTTGGAAGCGATCAACAAAACCGGTTACAAGATCGGTGGCGAGATCCTGCTCGGCCTCGATGCGGCCAGCTCGGAGTTCTACAAGAACGGCAAGTACGACCTTGTCGGTGAAGGCAAACAATACACCTCCGCGCAGTTCGTCGACCTGCTGGCCGACTGGTCGAAGCAGTACCCGATCATCACCATCGAAGACGGCATGGCCGAAGGCGACTGGGACGGCTGGAAGCTGCTCACCGACACGATTGGCGATCGCATCCAGGTGGTCGGCGACGATCTGTTCGTGACCAATCCGGCGATCTTCCGCGAAGGTATCGAGAAGAAGATCGCCAACTCGATCCTGATCAAGGTCAACCAGATCGGCACGCTGTCCGAAACGTTGCAGGCGATCGCGATGGCGGACGCGGCGAAGTATTCGGCGGTGATCTCGCATCGTTCAGGCGAGACCGAGGACACCACCATCGCCGACATCGCGGTGGCCACCACGGCGACCCAGATCAAGACCGGTTCGCTGTGCCGCAGCGATCGCGTGGCGAAGTACAACCAGCTGCTGCGCATCGAGGAACAGCTCGGCGCCGTGGCGCGATACGCGGGCCGCGACGCGTTTCCCAACCTCAGCCGCCTGCCGGGCTGAGCGGGTAGCCGCCTGCCATGTTGCGCTGGATCGCCCTGGTTCTGATCCTGATCCTGATCGGACTGCAGATGAAGCTGTGGTCCGGCAGCGGCAGCATGCACGAGGTGGATGCCTTGCGCGTTTCAGTGAAGAAACAGGCCGACGAGAACGCCAGATTGCAGCAGCGCAATCAGGCGGTCGGTGCCGACGTGCTTGATCTCAAGCATGGCGATCAGGCGGTCGAAGCACGCGCACGCACCGAACTGGGGCTGATCAAACCGGGCGAGGTTTTCTATCAGGTAGTCGAGCAGCCGGCTCCTGCTGGCAGCGCGTTGCCGCCGTCCGCTGCATCCGCCGGCTCACCATGAATTCGCCGCTGGTGTGGTGCGTGGTGCCGGCGGCCGGGCGCGGCACGCGGGTCGGCGGCGATTGCCCCAAGCAATATCTGCCGCTGGCCGGACGACCGCTGATCGAGCACACGCTGGAACGGCTTGCCGCGCATCCGCGGATTGCCGGCCTGCTGGTAGTGTTGGGCGCGACGGATACGCATTGGTCCGGCATCGGCACGCTCAACGGCAAGCCGGTGCTCACCTCCATTGGCGGAGCGGAGCGCAGCGATTCGGTACTGGCTGGGATCAATGCGCTGCCTGATGCGGTAGGTGCGGACGATTTCGTGCTGGTGCACGATGCCGCGCGTCCGTGTGTGCGCCTGACGGACATCGGCAAGTTGATCGAGCGGGCCAGCGTCAGCGATGGCGGCCTGCTCGGTGCGCCGCTGCGCGACACGCTGAAGCGCGCGAACGCCGCCGGCCGCAGCGAGTCGACCGAACCGCGCGAGCAACGCTGGCGCGCCTTCACGCCGCAGATGTTCCGGCGTGCTCAACTGTCGGCGGCGCTGCGTGAAGCGACACGGCGCGGCGTGAATGTCAGCGACGAGGCGATGGCGATGGAGCAGGCTGGCTTCTCGCCGCTGCTGGTCGAAGGCGCCGAGGACAATATCAAAGTGACCACGGCAGCGGATTTCGCGCTGGCCGAATTTCTGCTCGCGAGGACGGCATGATGCGCATTGGTCAGGGCTTCGACGTGCACGCATTCGGCGCGGGCGACCACATCATGCTTGCCGGCGTGCGCGTGCCGCACCGTCAAGGCGTGGTGGCACATTCGGACGGTGACGTGGTGATCCATGCGCTTTGCGACGCGATCTTCGGTGCGCTGGCACTGGGCGATATCGGCCAGCATTTTCCGCCCAGCGACGAGCGTTGGCGCGATGCCGACAGTCGCCAGTTCCTGCGCCATGCGGCGTTGCTGATGGCGCAGCACGGTTACGCGCTGGGCAATGCGGATGTCACGGTAATCTGCGAGGCACCGAAGGTCGGCCCGCATGCGCAGGCGATGCGCGAGAACCTGGCTACCGACCTGGACAGCGAGATCGGCCGCATCAGCGTCAAGGCCACCACTACCGAGAAGCTCGGCTTCTGCGGTCGTGGCGAAGGTATCGCGGCACAGGCCTGCGTGCTGCTGGAGCGGCGCTGAGCGTTGTCTAACTCCATCCGAATGCCGGTGCGACCGGCGGAGTGTCATGTCCGAATCCGAACTTGCCCAAGCGCCGTTGCCGTGGGCCTACGGTGCACCACCGTTGCAGGCGCGACTGCGCAGCACGCCGGAAGACTTCGTGGTCGAGGAGATTCTCGGTTACGACGCCGAAGGTGCCGGCGAGCATGCCTTGCTGTGGGTGGAAAAGCGCGGCGCGAACACCGATTGGGTCGCACGTGAACTGGCCAAGTTTGCCGGTGTGTCGCAGGTCGCGGTCGGTTATGCGGGGATGAAGGATCGCCATGCGGTCACCCGGCAGACGTTCTCGGTGCAACTGGCAGGCAAGCCCGACCCGGACTGGTCGACGTTTCCGCACGCGGAAGTGAAGGTGCTGGCGGCGACGCGGCATTCGCGCAAGCTCAAGCGCGGCGCATTGCGCGGCAACCGCTTCGTGCTGGTGCTGCGCGAGGTGCAGGGCGATCGCGTGGCGGCCGAACAGGTACTCACACAGATCGCCGCGCGCGGCGTACCGAACTATTACGGCGAGCAGCGTTTCGGTCGCGAGGGCGGCAACGTGGCGCAGGCACGGGCGATGTTTGCCGGGCGCCGGGTCGAGCGCGACAAGCGTTCGTTCCTGTTGTCGGCGGCGCGCTCGCACATATTCAACAGCGTGCTGGCGGCACGGGTCGAGCGTCATGCGTGGGACACGCCGTTGGAAGGCGAGATCTGGTCGCTCGCCGGCTCGCGCTCGTGGTTCGGCCCTGAGCCGTTCACCGAAGTGCTGGCCGAGCGGCTGGCGCGTGCCGACATCCATCCGTCCGGTCCGCTGTGGGGACAGGGCGAGCCGCCGAGCCAAGGTGACGCCGGGGCGCTGGAACGCGAGATCGGTGCGGCATGCGGCGATCTGGCCGCGGGGCTGGCGTCGGCGCGGATGGATCAGGAGCGGCGCCCGTTGCGTTTGATGCCGAAGGACCTGAAGTGGCGCTGGCTAGACGATGGCGCGCTGGAGTTGTCGTTCGAGCTGCCGGCCGGTGCGTACGCCACGGTGGTGGTGCGTGAGCTGGCCACCGACCCGGGCCAAGGCGGCTGATCATGGCCCGCGTGCTGATGCCGTTGCCGTCGCGTGATTTCGATCCGAGTGAGGTCGCGGTCAGTTGGCGGGTGCTGAGCGACGCCGGCCATCAGGTTAGCTTTGCGACACCGGATGGCCGGCCGGGCGCAGCCGATGAATTGATGCTCAGCGGACGCGGGCTGGATCCATGGGGATGCATCCCCGGTTTGCGGACACTGCCGCTAGTAGGGCTGCTGCTACGGGCCAATCGTGATGCGCGCCATGCGTATGCCGCGTTGGAGAAGGATCCGGCATTTCGCAAGCCGCAGTGCTGGCACGACATGGATGCCGCCGTCTTCGATGGTTTGCTGCTGCCCGGCGGGCATCGTGCACGTGGCATGCGGGAGTACCTCGAATCGGACATTCTGCAACGACTGGTTGCCGGCTTTTTCGAAGCGGACAAGCCGGTCGGAGCGATTTGCCACGGCGTGCTGCTGGCGGCCCGCAGCCGTTCGGTGAGCGGTCGCTCCGTGTTGTATGGCCGCCGCACCACGGCATTGACCTGGACGCTTGAGCGCAGCGCGTGGTCGTTGGCGCGGATGACGCGATTCTGGGATCCGGACTACTACCGCACCTATAGGGAGACCGACGGAGAGCCGCGCGGCTACATGTCTGTGCAACAGGAAGTGACCCGCGCGCTGGCGCGGCCGCAGGATTTTCTCGATGTTGCCACCGATGCGCCGCATGCACGGCGCAAGCGCAGCGGACTTGCCCGTGACAGCGTCGGCGACGACACGCCGGCCTTCGTGATTGAGGACGGCAACTATGTCTCGGCCCGTTGGCCGGGGGATGTCCATACGTTCGCCCGCACGCTGGCACGGTTGCTGGCGGCGAACGGATCGACCGCATCGTTGCAGCCGCATTGAATGCCTACGAGCGCAGCAGCACCACTACCGCGCCGGTGCCGCCCAGCGCGGGTCGCGCCGAGGCAAACGCGATCACGTCGTCACGCCGGCGCAGCATGCGGTCAGTGAGACCTTTCAGCACCGGCCCGGCGGAT
>DASZCB010000568.1:0-4008 GCA_035943575.1 Rhodanobacter sp.
CAGCTGGCAAGGGCCGGGCAGCCCGAACGTGGCATTGAAGGTGCTGTATCCGTCCGAGTACGTCGGTAGCGCGCAGACCCAGCTGAAGGCCAGCACCGATTCGCTGGACTACTTCTCGAAGACGCTTGGCGCGTATCCGTATCGCACGCTCACCGTGGTGGTGCCGCCGTACAACGCCAGCGAGGCGGGCGGCATGGAATACCCGACGTTCTACACCACCGATGGCTTTACCAAGGTGGAACCGGGCACGGGCAGCCAGTACAGCTCCGACTTCGTCACCATCCATGAATTCGGCCACGGCTACTTCTACGGCATTCTCGCCTCGAACGAATTCGAGGAGCCGATGCTCGATGAAGGCCTCAATGAATACTGGGACCAGCGCATGCTGCGCGAGCGCGGGCAGAACCTCGATTTCACCACATCGATGCTGCGCCGGCTGGGGTTTGCGCCATCGTTCCCAGGCTTCGCGATAGAGCGTATAGCTTCAGGTCTGAAGCAGCCGTCTGATCCGCTCGGCGAGAATTCATGGGATCGCTTTTCAAGCAGCAGCTACGGCACCGTGTATTCGCGCACTGCCACTGCGATGCACGATCTGGAAGAGCGCCTGGGTAAAGAGGTCACCGAGCGCGCCTACCACGAGTACTACAAACGATGGCGCTTCCGTCATCCGTCCGTGGCCGATCTGCGCGCCACCTTGATCGATGTCTCGGGCAACGCGAAGGTGGTCAACGAGATCTTCGACCAGTATGTGTATGGCACCGCACGCATCGATGACCGCGTCGCCAGCATCGACACCACCGAAGTGCTGCCGCAGACCGGCAGCATGCTGAAGAACGGCAAGCGCGCCGAGCTCGACAGCAGCGAACTCGACAAACAGATCGACAAGCAACGTGAGGATTGGGCCAAGGCCCATCCGAAAGCGAAGCCTGGCAGTGGGCCGTTCCCGTGGAGCAGCACGGTAACCGTGTCGCGCGACGGCGCTCAGGTACCACAGCTGCTGCGGGTGAAATTTGCCGACGGCAGCAGCGAGGACGTGAAGTGGAATGACGACCGGCGCTGGGCCCGCTTCGACTTCACCCGACCGTCCAAGGTGGTCTCGGCCACCCTCGATCCGGAGCAGAAGATCTATCTGGATGCGAACAAGCTCAACGACAGTCTGACCACCAAGGCCGACGGTACGGCGTCACGTCGCTGGAGTACGGATGTCGCCTCTTTGTTGCAGGCCTTTTATGCCTTGGTGGGGTCGCTGTGATGATCAGTAAACATGCTTCCCGTCGAGTGAATCTTGGTGCGGCCATGCGCGCGCCGCTGGCTGCCATGCAGTGGCGACTGCTGCTGCTGTGGGTACTGTTTCTGCTACTGCCGACGGCCGTGGTCAGCCTACCGCTGTGGCGCGCGCTGAGCGGCTTGCTCGACCACTCGGTGCATGCGCAGGCGTGGGCCACACAGTTCAGCCCGTTGATGTTCGGCGACACCGTGTCGGCGCTGAGCGACAGCACCGGCTGGTTCAATGGCGTGGCGCTGCTCGGCCTGCTGCTGACTCTGCTGCTGTCGCCGTTTCTCAACGGTATGGTGATCGGCAGCGGACGCGCCAGTCGCGTACTGGGCTTCAGCCACTTGCTTCAGTGCGGCATCGTCGAATATGGCCGCATGTTCCGCCTGATGCTGTGGTCGATCCTGCCGTACGGCGTCATGGTGGCATTGATCGGCTTCGCGTTCCATGCGGTGGATCGAATCGATGCCAAGGCGGTGCTGGAATCGCAGGTAAATAGCGCGTCGCATATGGCCGCCGGGCTGGCCGTGCTGCTGTTCGTGCTGGCGCAGGCGATCGTGGAATCGGGCCGTGCCGCGTTCATCGCGGACAACGGTTTGCGTTCGGCCACGCGCGCCTTCGGTCGCGGCTTCATGCAGCTGCTGCGCCGGCCGTTCAGCACCTTGTTCTGCTATCTGCTGATCAGCCTGGTCGGTTATGCGATCGCGCTGGCACTCGGCGTGGGCCGCATGCATACCACGGCGATTGGCGCGGGCGGCGTGGTGCTGGCCGTGCTGCTGGCGCAGCTGGTGGTGCTGGTGCTCGGCTGGGTACGTGTGGCCCGGCTGTTTGCGCTGGCCGAAGTAGCGCGTTCGCTGTCGTCGTCGCGAGCCGGCAGCGGCCTGCCGTCGGCGCTGTAAGTACACAAGGCATCTGTCGGCAGGTACCGACAGATGCCTTCCTAACTAACCGTAGGCGCGGCGGTGCTCGCGATGCGGCGGGTAGTAGGCGAATACGTGGCTGTGGCTGCCGTAGAAATCCATATCTTCGATGTGCTCGCCGCCGAGCCGCTCGGCTACCCGGTCGGATGCTTCGTTGCCGATCCGCACCAGGCTGATCACGCGCTGTGCGTGCATGTGGTGCCAGGCAAATTCAAGCACGGCGTCGCCCGCCTCGGTGGCGTAGCCATGGTGGCGATGTTCCGGTTTGAGCATCCAGCCCATTTCCAGATCGGGCCAGCCGTCGGGGTACATCAGGCCGGCGCGGCCGATGAACTCGCCAGTGGATTTCAGTTCCAGCGCCCACATGCCGTAGCCACGCAACTGCCAGTGACCCAGCAGCATCGCCAGCGAACGCCAGGCATTGGTGCGGTCCAGAGGCTGGCCGTCGCCGATCCAACGCGTGCTCTCCGGGTCGGCCAGCATCGCGGCGTAGTCGTTGAAGTGCTGTTCGGTCAGCGCGGTAAGGCGCAGGCGCGCCGTTTCAAGAGTAGGGATATCAAACATCACGATCAGCGGTGGGTGGCGCCCAGCAATTCGGCCAGTGCCTGGGTACTGCTGGCGAGACTTTCTTGCCAGGACAAGCCGGTGATTGTCTCACCTGTGACCGAATCGACAAAATCCTCGGCCTGGCCGGGTGGCAGCAGGTGCCGGTAGTCCACGGTGATCTCGCTGCCGACGGGCAAGTCAGTCAACGCAAACACGAAGCCCAGATGCCACAGCCCGTTCGGCGTGAAACTGTGGTTGATGTAGCACTCGTCCGGCCAGTCGGGTGACAGCGTGTAGCGATCCTCGAACCAGCGCGCGCTGGCGTGAAACTGCGCGCTGAGTTCGGGCGAGGCGGCGATGTCGGCATACCGGAAGGTCTGCGCGATGCCATCCGGCGCGGTGATGATGCGTCCTGCCGCCACGGTTTCGTCGAGGAACAAGCCGTTGCCGGCGCCATGAATGGCGGAGGCTGCAATGTGATAACGCGGCAGGATCATGGCGGGTGCGGCGGCAGGAAGGGCGCGCGAGTTTAGCGCAAGCGGCGCGACCCGCCATGGATCGCGCCGCCAGGCTCCCATCCGTGGGAGGGTTCTCCAGGGTTATTCGGTAACCGCGGCGTCCTCGACTGCTGCCTTCTTGCTCCGGTGCTGGCTCCTGACCGGCTTGTCCGCTTTGGGGGCCGTGGCGGTGGCATCGGCCGTTGTGTCGGTGAGCAGGATGGCTGCGCGATTGCGTTCCAGGGTCGCCGGGCCGATGCCCTTGATCTGGGTCAGGTCGTCGGTGTTCTTGAACGGTCCATGGGCATCGCGCCAGGCGACGATCGCTTCTGCCTTGGACTGGCCGATGCCATCCAGTGAACTGGCGATCGTGGCGGCGTCGGCTTTGTTGACGTTGACCGGCGTCGCGGCGAACGACAGGCCGGGCAGCGCGAGCGTCAGTGCAAGGGCAAATGCGGCAAGTTTGTGGAACATGGTCTTTCTCCCTGGGTGTGGTGGCGGGTGGGCGGTTGAGGGCGGCATCCGGGTGCCGCGGCGACACTGTGCCGGGCAGCGAGGCAGGCACGCAGTCGGCAACGCCATGACGGGGTTGTGCGCAAGCGTTGCGGTCAGCCGTGGGTATCGCCTGATGGCATGTCGGCGTCGACGCCGGTGTGGCTGGGTGCCGCTGTTACAATGGCGGTCTGATCGCTCGGAGTTTGACCATGGATACCGCCCGCCTTTCCCGTTTCGTCAGCGGCTTGTGGGACGACGAAATCGTGCCGCAGCTGGT